>JBQGDU010000477.1:0-2116 GCA_052039245.1 Aeromicrobium sp.
CGGCCGGCGCCGGCGCCGTAGGGGTTGGACATCAGACGTCGCTCGATGCCGTCGCCGACGTACGTGCCGGAGCCGTGGCGGAACCGGATCACGTCGTTGGCCTCGAGCCGGCGCAGCGCCTCACGCACGGTGGGCGTCGTCACCTCGAAGCGTCGTGCCAGGTCACGAGAGGACGAGAGCGCGTCACCGGGAGCGAGCCCCTCCGACCGGATGAGGTCGACGATTCCCTCGGCGAGGCGTTCGGACAGCGATGGTGTGGTGGTCGTCACGCAAGTGACTAAATCACTTACTCACATGATGTGTCAAGGGTCACGCCGCGCCCGTTCCGGCTTCCCCTCCACCGCGCTGGCAGTGACGTTCTCGCGGACACGCCAGGCGCGTCGACGTCAGAACGTCACTGCCAGCGGGTACCGGCAGCCGGGCGGCGCAGGCAACGCATCGCGACGGAGAGCAGGAGCGCGCAAGCCGTGGCGGTGACCGTCACGGCGAAGGCGGGGGTGTGCCCACCGAGGTCGGCGAGACGTCCGGCGATCGAGGACCCGAGCGCGTAGCCGATGCCGGTCGCCCCGGCGAGCAGCGTCATGGCCAGCCCGACCCGGTCGGGGGCGACGACCTGACCGGCCATCGCGAAGTTGCTGATCATGTAGGGCGCCACCGCGAAGCCGAGGAGCGCGATGACCCCGACGAGCTGCGCCACCGACTGCACGAGCAGCAGCGGGGCCGAGAGCACGAGCAGGCCTGCGGCGGAGACCATCATGCGCGTCGGATAGCCGATGCGCTCGGGGAGCGCGGCCACCGCCAACCCCGCGATCGCACTGCCGATGCCCAGCGTGGCATGGATCAGCCCCGCGAGACCCGGCTGTCCCTGCTCCGTGGCGAGCACCGCCGAGCCGGTCTGGGTGGCCCCGAAGAGCACGCCGATGAGCAGCTGGGCCACGGCGAGCGCGACGAGCACCGCACTCACGACCCTGGTGGTCGATCGAGGCTCCGCCGCGTCCGGCACCGTGAGCGCGGCCGTCGGGTGCAGCGCGAACCAGGAGCCGAAGGCACCCAGCACCGCCGCGGCGACGAGCAGCGCCCCACCGGGGTCGACCACGACGGCCACCGCACCGACGGTCGCCGGACCGAGCACGAAGGAGACCTCGTCCGCGGCTCCCTCGTAGGAGAACGCGGCGTCCACGAGTCGGGTCCGGTCCGGTCGACCGCGCAGGACGGGCGCCCACCGGACCCGGGCGAGCGGGCCGATCTGCGGAGTCGCGAGACCGGCGAGCGCCGCCGTCGCGATGACGACGCCGGCCGAGGCTCCCGACTCGGTCACCACGACGACGGCGGCCAGGCCCGCGGCACCGGCGAGGGACTGCGCGAGCACGACCGAGCGCTGTCCTACGCGGTCGGCGAGCGAACCGAAGAACGGCGCCCCCACGGCGTTGGCCACGGCGAGAGCACCGGCCGCCGCACCACCGAGCGCGTACCGGCCGGTGGCCTGACTGACCAGCAGCAACGTCCCCATCTGGCTCATGGCAAGTGGAACTCGCCCGAGGAAGGCTACGGCGACGTAGGCGGGCCCGACGGTCCGCAGCAGCGTGCGGTACGCGGTGATGGCTGACACTGCGCCGGGAAGTCTACGCATCCCCTTCCCCGGCACCGACCCTGGGCGAGCGCGATCCGCCCGGTGCTCCGCGCCCCGTCTTCGTAAGGTGGCAACGTGACATCGCGCCCTCTCCACGAGCTCATGGCCGACGACTGGGCCACGGCCCTGCAGCCGGTCGCCGACGACGTCGCCGGCATGGGGGAGTTCCTGCGGGCCGAGATCGCCGCCGGCCACGGTTACCTACCGGCCGGAGAGGCGGTCCTGCGGGCTTTCCGCGAACCACTGGCCGGGGTCAAGGTGCTCGTCGTCGGTCAGGACCCCTACCCGACGCCAGGCCACCCGATGGGTCTCTCCTTCTCGGTGCAGCCGGACGTCCGGCCCGTCCCGCGCAGCCTGCAGAACATCTATCGGGAGCTGCACGACGACCTGGGCATCGAGCCGGCCCCGCACGGCGACCTGAGCGCGTGGGCCCGCCAGGGCGTGCTCCTGCTCAACCGGTCCCTCACCGTGCGCGCCGGATCGCCC
>JBQGDU010000478.1:0-1834 GCA_052039245.1 Aeromicrobium sp.
CCGGATGTGAGTGCCGTCGTCCACGGTAGAGCCGAGAGATCGTGCGCGATACCGGTTCGCGCAAGATTCAGGACAGATGTGCCCTAACGAAACGGATCTCTCGGCACTACGGCGGCACGGGTAGTCCCGATGAGCCATGCAGATCGGCTCGAAGGGGTGAGGGCGGCTGGAAGTGATCTCGATGGAATCCGGCTAGACGCTCTGCAGAAGCCATCCAGAGCAACGGTCGTCGCAGCGACAGCTCAGACGGCGCAGTGTTGCCTGCTCAGCGAGCAGCCCGCGACGCGCGGCCGCGATGATCGCTACTCGACCGCCAATGAGGCCGCGAGGACGCTCTCCACCTGCTCGCGCTTCGGCAGCCCGGACGCCCTGCCCACCACCGTGCCGGCGGCGTCGAGCACGATCACCGTCGGCGTGCGTCGGACGTCGAGACGACGCACCAGGTCCAGGTGCGACTCCGCGTCGATCTCCACGTGGACGACGTCGGGCCGGTCGGCGACGACGTCCGTCAGCAGCGCGCGGGTGGCACGGCACGGGGCGCAGAACGCGCTGGAGAACTGCACCAGCGTCACGCGCTCACCGAGCTCCTGGCCGAGGTCTCCGGGAGTGAGGCGCTCCCGGTCGTCTGGTTGGTCAGGCTCGTCAGCGAGCGGAGCAGCCGCCGTCGGGACCTTGGAGAAGCGTCCGTTGTGGCGCGACCACGCGAGCGCGACGACGACCGTGACCACGAGGGCCACCAGGAGCACGATCCAGCCGGTCATGACTCAACGCTAGCCGCGAGGCCACAACCCGTGAACGCCTTGTCGTCCGCCACTCAGGACGGACCGCTCGAGACTCCCCTGCGCAGGTGTTGAAACTGTCGAGACCGATGGCTAGTATTAGATCACAGTAGCGATTAAGGAATCCGGATGGCAGCCCCCGCACTCGAGCACACCCCCGATGTGGCGGACGCGCTCGCGCACGTGCACGAAGTGCTGGACTCGATCGGGACGTCGGACTACGCGCGGCTGTCGAGTGAGCGCCAGCGTGAGGCGGCCGGCCTCTTGGCACGGCTGAAGGCGCGCGCCACGGCGCACGAGCTGGCTGCCGTCGCCGCAGTGGAGCAGTCCGGCACCGCACGGCAGCAGGGCGCGTCGTCGACAGGCGCGCTGCTGTCAGGAGACTTCGGTGGCGATCGACGCGGCGCCGACCAGACGGTCCGGCGAGCCCGAAAGATCGACGAGACCCCCCAGGCTCACCAGGCCATGGCCCGAGGCAAGCTCAACCCACGCCAAGCCCGGGTGATCGAGAAGGCCCTCGAACAGCTCCCGAAGAGCATCAGCGCCGCGGCCCGTGAGGCCTGCGAGACCCAGCTGGTCGACGACGCGCCCCGCCTCGACATCAAACGCCTGCAACGTCACGCCGACCGGATCGTCGCCTCGTTCCTCACCGAGACCGACGACGAGGAGGCTCTCGACGCCAGCGAGAACGAACTCGTCGAGCAGCGCGAGAAGCGCGCCTGGGCAGCGGCGAAGTTCTGGATGGGACCAGCGGTCGACGGGAAGGTCAAGGGCGGGTTCACCATCCCCGAAGCCCAAGCCGCTCAGCTGCGCATCGCGATGGACGCCCTCTGCGCACCGCAGGTCGAGATCAGAGGTCCTCGTGACCTGTCCCGCGCGAGCGGTGACGTCCTGCTCGACGAGCGGCCCTCGTACCGCACGCGCCAGGGCTGGGCATTCACCTACCTGTGCGAGTTGGTGCCCACCGACCGGCTCCCCGAGACCAACAACACCGGACCCGTCCTGACCGTCAACCTCGACCACGAGACGCTCCTCGAGCAGCTGAAGGTCGCCAC
>JBQGDU010000479.1:0-2036 GCA_052039245.1 Aeromicrobium sp.
CGTGCCCTCCCCGGAGGACGTCGCAGCCCTCTACGCCCAGATCTACCGCTGAAGGAAACCATCATGACCGACACCGTCCACGACACGACCGTCTCCGCCATCGACCACTGGATCGACGGGGCGGACGTCGCGCCGTCGCAGGAGCGCCGCGGCCACGTCTTCAACCCGGCGACCGGGGCCGTCACCGGACGGGTCGCCATGGCGACCCGCGAGGAGGTGGACCACGCGGTCGCCTCTGCGAAGGCGGCGGTCGCGGCGTGGGCCGCCACGCCCCCGCACGTCCGCGCCCGCGTAATGTTCCGGTTCCGGGACCTGCTCGAGCAGCATCGCGACCGCCTGGCGGAGATCATCACCGCCGAGCACGGCAAGGTCTTCGACGACGCCCAGGGTGAGGTCACGCGAGGGCTGGAGGTCGTGGAGTTCGCGTGCGGCATCCCGCAGCTGCTCAAGGGCGACTTCTCCGAGAACGTCGGTCGTGGCGTCGACGGCACCACGCTGCGTCAGCCGCTCGGCGTGGTCGCCGGCATCAGTCCGTTCAACTTCCCGGCCATGGTGCCCATGTGGATGTTCCCCGTCGCCATCGCGACCGGGAACACCTTCGTCATGAAGCCGTCGGAGAAGGACCCCACGCTCAGCATCGAGCTCGCGCGCCTGCTCACCGAGGCGGGCCTGCCGGACGGTGTCTTCAACGTCGTCAACGGCGACAAGGTCGCGGTCGACGCGCTGCTGCACCACCCGGACGTCGAGGCCGTCAGCTTCGTCGGATCCACCCCGATCGCGGAGTACGTGCACCGCACCGCCGCGGAGCAGGGCAAGCGCGTCCAGGCCCTCGGCGGCGCGAAGAACCACATGATCGTCATGCCGGACGCCGACCTCGACCAGGCCGTGGCCGCGCTCATGGGGGCTGCCTACGGGTCGGCCGGAGAACGCTGCATGGCGATCTCAGTCGCCGTCCCGGTCGGCCAGGAGACCGCGGAGGCGCTGCGGACCAAGCTCGTGGCCGCCCTCGAGGAGCTCACGGTCGGCGACGGCATGGCCGAGGGTGTGCAGATGGGACCGCTGGTGACCAGGGACCACCTGGACAAGGTCGTCGGCTACCTGGACGTCGGCGTCGACGAAGGTGCCGAGCTCGTGGTCGACGGCCGCGTCGCCGGCGGCCGACCGGAAGGGCTCGACGGCTTCTTCGTCGGTGGTTCGCTGCTCGATCACGTCACCGCCGACATGAGGGTCTACCAGGAGGAGATCTTCGGACCCGTCCTGTCGATCGTCAGGGCCGACACCTTCGCCGAGGCGCTCACCCTCGTGAACGAGCACGAGTTCGGCAACGGCACCGCGATCTTCACCCGGGACGGGAACACCGCGCGCACCTTCGTGTCGTCGGTGCAGGTCGGCATGGTCGGCGTCAACGTGCCGATCCCCGTCCCGATGTCGTTCCACTCCTTCGGCGGCTGGAAGCGGTCCCTCTTCGGTGACCACCACGTCCACGGCCCCGAGGGCGTGCGGTTCTACACCCGCAACAAGGCGGTGACGACCCGGTGGCCGAGCGACGCGGCCGTCACGACGGACTTCAGCATGCCCACTCATGCCTGAGGGCGACCTCGTCGGGGTCGACGTCGCCTACGAGGACGGCATCGGGCGGATCGTCCTGAATCGGTCCACGGCCCTCAACGCCCTGGACCTGCCGATGGTGCGGACGATTCGCGAGGCCCTGATGAGGTGGTCGTCCCAGTCGGTGCGGGCGGTGGTCGTCGAGAGTGCGACGGACCGTGCCTTCTGCGCCGGGGGGGACATCCGGCAGGTCCGCGAGAACACCCTGTCGGGGCACCTGCGCGAGAGCGACGACTTCTTCGCCACCGAGTACGAGGTCAACCGCCTGCTCGCCGAGTACCCGGCCCCGGTGGTCGCCCTGGTCGACGGACTCTGCATGGGGGGCGGACTCGGGCTCTCGGTCCACGGCCGGTTCCGGGTCGTCACGGAGCGGGCGTCCCTCGCGATGCCGGAGACGGGCATCGGCTTCTTCCCCGACGTCGGCGGCA
>JBQGDU010000480.1:0-6393 GCA_052039245.1 Aeromicrobium sp.
CCATGCGCGAGGAGGGAGAGCTGCCCGGCACGGCGGTCGGTTCGGTCCAGGTCGGCACGATCCTGGACATGCCGTACGCCGACGGCACGTTCGACGCCGTGCTCGCCTCGGAGATCCTCGAGCACGTGCCGGAGGACGACCAGGCGATCAGCGAGCTCGTGCGCATCCTCGCTCCGGGCGGGACGCTGGCGGTCACGGTGCCGCGATTCTGGCCCGAGAAGGTCTGCTGGCTGCTGTCCGATGAGTACCACGCCAACGAGGGTGGTCACATCCGCATCTACCGGGCCAGCGAGCTCGACGCGAAGCTGCGCGGCGAGGGCCTGGTGCACACCCACACGCACCACGCGCACGGTCTGCACGCGCCGTACTGGTGGATCAAGTGCGCCGTCGGCGTCGAGCGGGACCAGCACCCGGCGGTCCGTGCGTACCACCAGCTGCTGGTCTGGGACATGATGAAGGCGCCGCGCGCGACCCGGTGGGCCGAGAAGGCACTGGACCCCCTGCTCGGCAAGAGCGTCGCGCTCTACTACACCAAGCCCCTCGCCGGGCGGGGCGCGTGAGCCTTCCGCAGCTCCTCGGTGTGCTCGACGCCGCCCAGGTGGTGGCCACGGCGGACGCGATCGCTGCGGTGCAGTCGCCCGACGGTGCGATCCCGTGGTTCGACGGGGGACACCTCGACCCCTGGGACCACGTGCAGGCCGCGATGGGGCTCTCGGTGGCCGGCCGGCTCGAGGAGGCCAGCGCCGCGTACGAGTGGTCGGCGCGTGCGCAGCGTCCGGACGGGACATGGGCCACGAAGTACGTCGGCCAGGACCTGCAGGTCGAGGACGCGTCGGCCGATGCCAACTTCACCGCCTACGTGGCCACGGGGGTCTGGCACCACTGGCGACGCACCGGGGATCACGATCTCGTGGAGCGGATGTGGCCCGTGGTGCGATCGGCGATCGACGCGGTCCTGACCATGCAGACCGCCGACGGCTCGGTGCGCTGGTCGCGTCGGCCCGACGGCACGCTGGCCTCGGAGTCGCTCGTGACCGGCAACGCCAGCATCCACCTGAGCCTGCGGTGCGCCGTGGCCCTCGCGGACCTGGTCGGGGTCGCGGTGCCCCGGTGGGAGCAGGCCGCGCGGCGGCTGCGTCACTCGCTCGATGAGCACGAGGACTGGTTCACCCCCAAGACGAGGTTCTCGATGGACTGGTACTACCCCGTGCTCGGTGGGGCGCTGCCACGAGACGCCGCGGCGGCCCGGCTCGCGGCTCGCTGGGACGACTTCGTGGTGCCGGGGGAGGGCGCCCGCTGCGTCGACGACAGCCCCTGGGTCACCGGAGGGGAGACGTGCGAGCTCGTGCTCGCCCTCGACGTGCTGGACCGCGCCGACGACGCGCGCCGACTGCTCGGCGAGATCCAACGTCTGCGCCGCGAGGACGGGACCTACTGGACCGGCTACGTCTACCCCGACGCCACCTTCTGGCCGGTCGAGCAGACCACCTGGACGGCCGCGACCGTCCTGCTGGCGATCGACGCCTTGAGCCGCACCACAGCGGCGAACGGACTGTTCCGCGGCGAAGGGCTGCCGCTGCTCGACGCCGGTCAGGAGCACTGCGCGTGCGCCGCGTGAACGGACCGTTGCCCGCGCCGCGTCGCGACGTGGCCGAGCGGACCCGGGGTTTCCTCCCCGAGGAGGAGGCGGCCGCACTGCGCGATGCCGCCGTCGAGCACCTGCGTCGGGACGGTCTCGCGGTCGAGATCGGCAGCTACTGCGGCAAGTCGACCGTCCACCTCGGGCACGTCGCGGAGCAGGCGGGTGCCCGGCTGGTGACGATCGACCACCATCGCGGGTCCGAGGAGCAGCAGCCCGGATGGGAGTACCACGACGACTCGCTGGTCGGGCCGGACGGACGGATGGAGACGCTTCCGTTCCTGCGGGAGACGCTCGCTGCTGCCGAGCTCGAGCACGTGGTGGACGTGGTCGTCGCGCGGTCACCGGACGTCGCGTCGTGGTGGGCCACGCCGCTCGACCTGGTGTTCGTCGACGGCGGGCACACCGACGAGCACGCGCAGGCCGACTACGACGGGTGGGCCCAGCACGTGCGACCGGGAGGCGCGCTGGTCATCCACGACGTCTTCCCCGACCCGGCGGACGGAGGACAGGCGCCGTACCGGATCTACCTGCGGGCGCTCGCGGACGGATTCGAGGAGATCGGCCGCACCGGATCCCTGCGGGTGCTGCGTCGCGGCTGAGGCCACGGCCGGCTCGGCGACACGGCACGTGATCCACACCATCTGACACTTGCCATGCCCGATGGCGAGCCTCATACTCTCGGTATGTTGATCGCTGCCGAACCCGCCGCCGGCGGTGCCGCCCTCGACCAGGTCATCGGTCTCAGCATCGGAGCCACGGTCATCACCGCCGTCCTGCTGGCCATCGCGTGGGCGCACCGCACCCATCGCATCGAGTGGTTCCAGCGGGCGGGTGAGCGGCTCACCGAGCGCACCGGCGAGCCCGGCTGGGCGGCCATCCCTTCGGTGTTCGTGGCGAGCTCGCTGGTGGTCGCGCTGCTCGGCTTCCTGTGGGACGTCAGTCTGCACGCGGGCAAGGGGCGCGACGACGGGCCGCTCGCCAACCCGGCGCACTACCTGATCCTCTACGGCCTGTTCGCGCTGTTCGTCGCCGGCATGTCCGCGGTCGTCTATCCCCGCGACGGCGAGAAGCCCGGTATCGCCTCGGTGCGGATCACGCGTCGCTGGTACGCGCCCGTGGCCGGCATCTTCATCGCCGCCTGCGGCTTCTACGCCCTCATCGGCTTCCCGCTCGACGACATCTGGCACCGACTGTTCGGCCAGGACGTCACCCTCTGGGGCCCCACGCACCTCATGCTCATCGGCGGTGCGGGGCTCTCCACCGCAGGGATCATCCTGTTGCACCGTGAGGCGGAGTTCTCCACGGAGTGGACCAAGAACAGCGACAACCCGTCCTACCGCACGCTGCACCGCCTCACGCTCTCGATGGCCTTCGGCGGCCTGCTGATCGGCCTGTCGGTCTTCCAGGCCGAGTTCGACTTCGGCATCGCCCAGTTCCGCATGGTCTTCGCGCCGATGATGATCGCCGCGGCCGCCGCCCTCACCCTCGTGGCCGCCCGGCTGTACGTCGGCCCCGGTGCGGCCCTGTTCGCCGCGTTCTTCTTCGTCATCACCCGTGGCGTGGTCTCCTTCGTGGTCGGCGACGTCTTCGGCCAGGCCGACCACGTCTTCCCGCTCTACCTGGGGTGCGCACTCGTAGTCGAGCTGCTCGCCCTCTCCAGGCTCAAGGACCGCCCGCTCGCCTTCGGCGCCGTGGCGGGCCTCGGCATCGGCACCGTCGGCATGGTCACCGAGAAGCTCTGGAACGACGCCGTCTTCGCGTTCCCGTGGCCGCAGGACATGTGGCTCGAGGGCCTCGCGATGGCCGTCCCGGTGGCGATCGGGGGAGGTCTGTGCGGTGCTCTGTTCTCGCTCGGCCTCCAGGGACGACTCCCGGAGAATCGAGCGATCGGGCGCAGCATCGTCGTCGGGTCGATCCTCGTGACGTCGCTCGGTGTCGCCAACGGTCTGTGGGCCACCGTCCCGGAGGACGCCCAGGCTCAGATCACCACCGAGCAGGTCGGCACGGAGGACGAACCCGCGGTGATGCTGCAGATGACCACCACCCCTGGACTCGTCGACGAGGACCCCACCTGGGTCCAGGTCACGTCCTGGCAGGGCGGCGGCGAGGGCGTCGTCACCCAGCCGTTGCGGCGCACCGGTCCGGACACCTGGGAGAGCGTCTCCCCGGTACCCGTCGGGGGGACGTGGAAGACCCTGGTGCGCGTGCAGGACGGCAGGATGCTCACCGCGGTGCCGGTGTTCCTGCCCGAGGACCCGCCGATCGGAGCCGAGGAGCTGCCCGTCGAGGCCGACGCGACCCGCGACTTCGTGCCCGAGATCGAGATCCTGCAGCGCGAGCGCAGCTTCGACCAGCCGATGTGGTTGTGGAGCGTCGCCAACGCCGTCGTGCTCGTGTGCAGCCTCGCCATCCTGGCCGGCATCTCCGTGGCGGTGGCGCGGGTCTCGCGTCGCATCGCCGAGCACGGCGACACGAACCCGGACACCGACGACGAAGGTGTGGTCGCCCGGCCCGACGCACGCACATGACACCCGTCGGTGAGCAGCTGTTCGCCCACCACCCCGTGCTGTTCGCGGTGCCGGCCTTCGTGCCGGCCATCGTGGTGGTGGGCGTGGTGCTGTACATCGCCCGCAAGGACCGGCAGGAGGAGGCCGAGGAGCGCGAGCTCATCGAGCGCGCCTTCGAGCCCGAGGAGGAGGACGAATGAGGACCACACGCACCATGGCCGCGGCGGCTGTCGCCGCACTGATCCTGACCGGCTGCGGCAGCGACTCCACCCCGGAACCCGCTGACGAGCCGACGGCGTCCGCCTCGGCCGACGGGGACACTGAGGAGGAGGTCGCGCCCGAGGGCGTCCAGGTGGACATCGAGATCGCGGACGGCTCGGTGACTCCGCAGGGCGAGCGCGTCGAGGTGACCGCCGGTGAGCCGATCACCCTGTCGGTCACCTCCGACCACGAGGACGAGATCCACGTCCACGCCGACCCCGAGGTCACCATCGACGCCAAGCCCGGCGAGACGGTCGAGGACACCTTCACGATCGACACCCCGGGACAGGCCGCCGTCGAGTCGCACCACCTCGGCGTCACGATCGTCCAGCTCGTCGTGCGTCCCGCGTGATCCGCGGAGCCCCGTGATCCTCTTCCTCGAATCCTCATGATCGTCATCGAGCACGGGGTCGGCGGCGCGACGGATCTGCCGGTCCCGTTCCTCTACGCCGTCGTGGGTGCCACGTGGGCCCTGACGATCTCGTTCGCGGTCCTCGCGCTGGCCTGGAAACGGCCCAAGCTGCAGGGCCCGCCGCCGAGAGAGCCGGAGCCGCCGCGACGTCCGTGGCTGGCTGTCGTCGGCCTCGCCCTCACGGCCTGGTTCGTCGGCTCGCTCTACCTCGGCCCGGACGACGCGTCGAACGGCGGGATCGGTGCGCTGTACGTGCTCGTGTGGGTGGGGCTCGTCCCGCTCGCGCTGCTCGCCGGGCACGTCTGGAAGGACCTGTCGCCCTGGCGCAGCCTGCAGTGGCTCGTGGGCCGGCTGACCGGCCGGCCAGACGGCTTCGTGGCGCTCCCCGAGCGGTGGGGGTACTGGCCGGCCGTCGTGGGAGTCTTCGCGTTCGTGTGGCTGGAGCTCGTCTCGCCCAGTGCCGGCGACGTCGCCACCGTCCGAACCTGGGTCGCGCTCTACCTCGTGTGGGTGGTCGTCGGCGGTGTCCTGGCGGGGCCGCGCTGGTTCGACCGCGCCGATCCGTTCGACGCCTACAGCGCTCTCGTCGCCCACCTCTCGCCGTTCGTGGAGAACCGCCGATGGCGCCTGCACAACAGCCTGCGCACCCTGCCGCACGTCCCGATCCGGCCCGGTCTGGTCACCTTCGTCGCCGTCCTGCTCGGCTCCACGGCGTTCGACAGCTTCGCCGCGTCCGAGACCTGGCAGAGCCGCACCACGTCCGTGCCGCTGGACACGGCGATGCTCGTCCTGTTCTGCGCCGTGGCCGCGTCGGCCTTCCAGGGAGCGGCGCGGGCCACCGGAGGCGTCAGCCGGTCCGAACGAGCGGCCCTGCCCGGCCTCATGGCGCACTCGCTCGTGCCGATCGTCGTGGGCTCCGTCTTCGCCCACTACCTGAGTTATCTGCTGGAGCGGGGCCAGGGCGTCGTGCACGACCTGCTGGCGCCGTTCGGACTGGCGCAGGACGCCTCGATCGTCTACCTCCTGTCCGAGCGACCGGATCTGCTGTCGACGCTCAAGGTCGGGTTCGTCGTGCTGGGGCACGTCGTGGCGGTGGTCGCCGCCCACGACAAGGCGCTCGAGGTGCTCCCACGCTCCCATCGCCTGACCGGGCAGCTGGCGATGCTGCTGCTCATGGTCGGGTACACGTTCACCGGCATCTACCTGCTGCTCTCCGTCTGACCACGACCCCGGCGTTGCGTCCGGTTGATTAGCACTCCTATAGTGAGAGTGCCAGACATTCCGACCGGTCACGGTGAGGGTGTCGGACGTGGCGAGCAGGGTTCGTCACGCGCCGCGCTCGTCCGTCGCGGGCACCCGCCGGTCACCACCACGTCGAACCGAAAGAGTTCCACATGGCCAAGTCCATTGCGTTCAACGAAGAGGCCCGCCGCGGTCTCGAGCGCGGCATGAACCAGCTTGCCGACGCCGTGAAGGTGACGCTCGGTCCCAAGGGCCGCAACGTCGTCCTCGAGAAGAAGTGGGGCGCCCCCACGATCACCAACGACGGCGTGTCCATCGCCAAGGAGATC
>JBQGDU010000481.1:0-2878 GCA_052039245.1 Aeromicrobium sp.
TCCGTCGGTGCTCCACGGCGGCGTTCGGCTCGGAGTCGAGGCGGACTCGCTGAACTGCTCGATCCTGGGCCCGGACGTGACGACCGACGATCCCGAGTTCGACCTCTTCGTCAAGGGAGTGGTGGCGGAGATGACGGTCAAGGCCGGTCAGAAGTGCACCGCGATCCGTCGCGCCATCGTACCGACCGGGATCGCCGACGAGGTCATCGTCGCCATCAGCACCCGCCTGGCCAGGACGAGCGTGGGCCACCCGGATGCCGAGGGGGTCCGCATGGGTGCGCTCGCGAGCCTGGGCCAGCGTGACGAGGTCCGCAAGGCCGTGCAGGTGCTCCGGGGCTCTGCCGACATCGTCTTCGGCGACCCGGACGCCGTCGACGTGGTCGGGGCCGACGCCGACCGCGGCGCCTTCATGTCGCCGATCCTGCTGCGTGCTCACCCGGGGGCCCGCGAGCCGCACGACGTGGAGGCGTTCGGCCCCGTGAGCACCGTGCTGACCTACGACTCACTCGACGAGGCGATCAGCCTGGCCGCCCGCGGCCAGGGCAGCCTGGCCGGCTCGCTGGTCACCCACGACCCCGAGGTCGCCCGGACCGTCACGCTGGGGCTCGCCCCCTGGCACGGTCGCGTCCTGGTCCTCGACCGCGACGACGCTCCCGAGTCGACCGGCCACGGCTCGCCCCTGCCGATGCTCGTGCACGGTGGACCCGGTCGCGCCGGAGGCGGCGAGGAGCTCGGCGGGGTCCGCGCCGTCCTCCACCACATGCAGCGCACTGCCATCCAGGCCTCTCCCGACATGCTCACGGCCATCACGGGCCAATGGGCCAAGGGATCGGCCCAGAGCGTCGACGCGATCCACCCGTTCCGCAAGAGCCTCGCCGATCTCCGGATCGGCGACACAGTGAAGTCGGAGCCACGAACGATCACGCTCGCCGACATCGAGCACTTCGCCGAGTTCACCGGCGACACGTTCTACGCCCACACCGACGCCGAGGCGGCAGCCGCGAATCCGTTGTTCGGCGGCATCGTCGCCCACGGCTACCTCGTGGTCTCCATCGCGGCCGGACTGTTCGTCGAGCCGGCCCCCGGACCCGTCCTCGCGAACTTCGGCGTCGACCACCTACGGTTCCTGACCCCGGTCAAGGCCGACGACACGATCTCGGTCACGTTGACGGTCAAGCAGATCGCCCCTCGCAACAGCGCCGACTACGGCGAGGTCCGCTGGGACGCCGTCGTCACCAACGAGGCAGGCGACGCCGTCGCGACCTACGACGTCCTGACCCTCGTGGCCAAGACGCTCCAGAGCTGAGAATCCACCGCCGAAAGGACCGAGTGACATGCACCGGATCACCATCCAGTACGGGGCACCGGCAGATGCCGAGGCGTTCGAACGCCACTACACCGACATCCACGTGCCACTGGCGTCGAGCCTCCCGGGGTTGCGTCGGTTCACGACGTCGCACCCCCGCGGTCTCGGCACGGAGGCGCCCACCTTCGTGGCTGAGCTGTGGTTCGACGACGCCGACTCCCTCAGGACCGCTCTCAAGTCGCCCGAGATGGCCGAGACCGCCGCCGACGCCCAGACGTTCGACGTGGCCTACACCATCATGTTCAGCGGTGAGGTCGTCGAGACGACGCTGCCGTGAGGTCCCGGACGACGGGTGCAGCACGCGGACTGGAGGACATTGAGACCGCTCCGGTGGAGCGGATCCGGGAGCTGCAGCTCGAACGGCTGCAGTGGTCGGTTCGTCATGCCTACGACCATGTCGACCACTATCGCCGTAGCCTCGACGCGGCAGGGGTCCATCCCGACCACGTCGGCTCGCTCGGTGACCTCGCTCGGCTACCGTTCACGACCAAGACCGAGCTGCGTGAGAACTACCCGTTCGGGATGTTCGCCGTGCCGCGCACCGAGGTCGTGCGAGTACATGCCTCGTCCGGCACCACGGGCCAGCCGACCGTCGTCGGCTAAACACGCGGCGATCTGGAGACCTGGTCGCAGGTCGTGGCGCGAAGCATCTACGCCGCCGGCGGGCGACCGGGTGACCTGCTCCACAACGCCTACGGCTACGGCCTCTTCACCGGCGGACTCGGGGCACATGCGGGGGCCGAGCGTCTGGGCTGCACCGTCGCGCCCGTCTCAGGAGGGATGACCGAGCGTCAGGGCGGCTCATCGCCGACTTCCGACCGCGGATCATCATGGTGACCCGTCGTACATGCTCGCTCTGGTGGACGAGATGGAACGTCAGGGCATCGACCCCCGGTCGACGTCGCTCGAGATCGGCATCTTCGGTGCCGAGCCGTGGACCCAGGAGATGCGGGCCGAGATGGAGGACCGTCTCGCCATCAAGGCCGTGGACATCTACGGCCTGTCGGAGGTCATCGGACCCGGCGTCGCCCAGGAGTGCGTCGAGACCCAGGACGGGCTGCATCTCTGGGAGGACCACTTCTACCCGGAGATCGTCGATCCACTGACCGACAAGATCCTGTCCGACGGCGAGGAGGGTGAGCTCGTGTTCACCTCCCTGACCGAGCAGACGATGCTGGTGCTGCGGTAGCGCACCCGCGACCTCACCCGACTGCTCCCCGGCATGGCGCGGACGATGCGGCGCATCGAGAAGATCACGGGCCGGTCCGACGACATGATCATCCTGCGCGGCGTGAACCTGTTCCCCACCCAGGTCGAGGAGCTGGTGCTCGAGACGTCCGAGCTGTCGCCACACTTCCAGTGCGTACTCAGCCGGGAGGGGAACACCACTCTCTCACCGTGAGGGTGGAGCATCGGAGCGGCGTGGCGGCCGATGCCGCGGCTCCCGCCGGTCGACGCCTGGCCGCGCGGGCCAAGGAGACGATCGGCGTCATGGTCCTCGTCGACGTCGTC
>JBQGDU010000482.1:0-3748 GCA_052039245.1 Aeromicrobium sp.
GGCACGAGGGCGAGCATGCGCAGGACCTGCTGACCGGAGCGGTTCACGAGGACACCTCCAGGGCTGCGGTCAGGCGTGAGACGACGGCGTCTCGGAGCTCCTCGGGTGCCACGACCACCACGTCGGCGCCGTAGGAAGCCACCTCGGAGGCGAGGTCCCAGCCGGAGGAGTACGGGACGTCGAGCTCGTCCCACTCGTCGTCGCCGGGGCGGGTGGCCGTGGCGACGCGCCGCAGCGCCTGTCCGCGCCCGGCGCGGACCGTGAGCGTGGCCGAGCGGTCGGGCTCGCTGGGGAACAGGGCTGCGGCCGCCCCGCGGACCTGCTCGGCGTCGGGAACCTCATACGATCCCGCAGCGCCGTCGAGGCTCACCTCGCCCACGACGCGTGACAGCCGGAAGACGCGGGGCGCCTGCCGGTCCGTGTCGAACCCCGTCAGGTACCAGCGACCGCGCCAGGAGACGATGCCCCACGGCTGGACGTGGCGATGGGTCGGATCCTGGCCGGGACGCTGGTAGTCGAACGCGACCGGGGTGCGGGTGGTGCACGCCTGCCAGACGGTGTCGAAGGCCGGCTCGTGGGCGGAGAGCTTGGGCTCGGCCATGCGGATGATCTCTGGGTCGACGCTCACCCCGGCGGCCTTCAGCTTGACGAGCGCGGTGGTGGCGTCCTGGGCCAGTCCGGCGTGCTCCCAGACCTGTGCGGCCAGGCCGAGCACGGCTGCCTCCTCGCGCGACAGGCCGAGGTCGGGCAGCTCCACCTCGTCACGACGGATCCGGTAGCCGGGCTCGTCGTCGAAGTACTTGTCGTTGCTGCCGGTCTCGACGGTGATGCCGAGCTCGCGCAGTTCCTCCTTGTCGCGCTCGAACTTGCGCTCGAACGCCTGCTGGGTGGAGTCACGGTAGTCGGCGATCGCCTGGCGGATCTGGTCCTTCGACAGGTACTGCCGGGTCGCCAGCAGCGCGAAGATGAGGTTCATCAACCTCTCGGTCTTGCGGTCAGCCACGCGACGAGGATGTCAGGAAGCGTCGAGCAAGTCGATCACGAACAGGAGCGTGTCGTCCTCGTCCGCGCCCGGCGGGGGCTGCTGGCCTCCGGTGCCCGGCGGGCACTCGACGATGATGCGGCTGCCGACCGTCTTGCCCGGGACCTGCTCCTGCCAGCAGGGGTACAGCGACGGCAGCTCGAACGAACGCGGAGCGCTCGACCAGCTCTCGTCGAAGACCTCGCCGTCGGGATAGACCTGCCCGACGTAGTGCGCGGAGATCGAGGCACCCTCGGCGATCTCGTCGCCCTCGCCCTCGATGACCGTCCACGAGCGGGACTTCGCGTCCTTGCCGGGGGCGTCGGCGGTCTTGCCGGTCTTCTCGAAGCCGGCCGGCTTGCCGTCCTCGAGCACCAGCTCCGGCACGCTGGACGGGACGTCCTGCTCCTCACCGCTCGCTTCGGCGGGCACCTTGGCGACGATGTCGAACAGGAAGACCATGGAGTCGTCGGCCTCGATGCCGAGCTGCTCCTGCGCCCCGCCGAACCCGTCTTCGGGTGGGATGGCCACCAGGACCCGGCTGCCCACCTTCTGCCCCTCGAGGCCCTTGACGAAGCCCGGCAGGACGGTGCCCTCGGACAGACCGAACGTCATCGGCTTGTCGCCGCTGAAGGAGTTGTCGAACTGCTCCCCGGTGCGGCCGTTCACGGCGACGTAGTTGGCCTTGACCGTGTCGCCCTCGGCGAGCTCCTCGCCGCCGCCCTCCTCGACGACCTTCGCCTCGGTGGACGTCGTCTCGAAGCCCTCGGGCACCTCGACCTTCGGGTCGGAACCACTGGAGACGCTGATGTCGTCGAGGGCTTCGGTCCCTCCGCAACCGGCGAGCAGGAGAGTGCTGGCCATGGCGATGACCGCGAGTCGACTCACGAGGACAACCTTCGAAGCAGGGACAGGGTGGGACCGCGGTCACGCTAGCCCAGTCGGCCAAGAGGACCCTGAGCGAGGCGTCACATGCCGTCGATGAGGCGCTGCACCCGGTCGTCCTGCGAGCGGAACGGGTCCTTGCACAGCACCGTGCGCTGCGCCTGGTCGTTGAGCTTCAGGTGGACCCAGTCGACGGTGAAGTCGCGACGGCGTTCCTGGGCCCGCTTGATGAAGTCTCCGCGCAGCCGCGCGCGGGTGGTCTGCGGTGGCAACGACTTGGCCGTGAAGACGTCGAGGTCGCGCGTCACGCGGGCGACGGAGCCGCGGTTCTCCAGGAGGTAGAACAGGCCGCGGTCGCGTCGGATGTCGTGGTAGGCGAGGTCGAGCTGGGCGATGCGGGGGTCGGCCCAGCTGAGCCCGTGGGCGGTGCGGTAGCGATCCAGGAGGCGGAACTTGATCACCCAGTCGATCTCGCGCTCCACGATGGAGAGGTCCTCGGACTCGACGGCCTTGAGCGTGCGCTCCCACAGATCCATCGTCCGGTCGAGGGTCGGGGTGTGCAGGCCGTGCCGGTCGACGAAGTCCGCCGCCTTGGCGAAGTACTCCGACTGCAGCTCCAGCGCCGACATCTCGCGTCCGTTGGCGAGCAGCACCTTGCGCCGGCCGGTCATGTCGTGGGAGATCTCGCGGATCGCCCGGATCGGGTTGTCCAGGCTGAGGTCGCGCATCGTGACGCCGGCCTCGATCATCCGCAGCACGAGGTCGGTGGTGGCGACCTTGAGCATCGTCGTCGTCTCGCTCATGTTGGAGTCACCGACGATCACGTGCAGCCTGCGGAACCGTTCGGCGTCGGCGTGCGGCTCGTCGCGGGTGTTGATGATGGGTCGAGAGCGGGTGGTGGCGCTGGAGACGCCCTCCCAGATGTGCTCCGCGCGCTGGCTGACCGAGTACACGGTGCCGCGCGGGGTCTGCTGCACCTTCCCGGCGCCGCAGATGATCTGCCGCGAGACGAGGAACGGGATGAGCACGTCGGCGAGCCGGGAGAACTCTCCCCCGCGTCCGACGAGGTAGTTCTCGTGGCAGCCGTAGGAGTTGCCTGCGGAGTCGGTGTTGTTCTTGAACAGGTAGATGTCGCCCTCGACGCCGTCGTCGGCGAGCCGGTCCTGGGCGTCGAGCATGAGGCCCTCGAGGATCCGCTCCCCCGCCCGGTCGTGCGTCACCAGGTCGACGATGTCGTCGCACTCCGGTGTCGCGTACTCGGGGTGGCTGCCGACGTCGAGGTAGAGGCGGGCGCCGTTGCGCAGGAACACGTTGCTGCTGCGGCCCCACGAGACGACGCGCCGGAACAGGTATCGCGCGACCTCGTCGGGCGACAGGCGGCGCTGTCCGTGGAACGAGCAGGTGACGCCGTACTCGTTCTCGATCCCGAAGATCCGCCGGTCCATGCCGCCAGCCTAGACCCGCACGCCGCACGCGCACGGCATCTCGACGGGCCGTCCCGATCCGTGACGTCCATGTGACACGTCTCACATGGGGGAATTCACAAGGGGCGGCCGGAGGCGCACGATGGGTGAGTCCTTCATCGGGGGCACGGACCACCGGGCTCCGGCCCGGTCGGGGAGGAGCAGCATGACCACACACCGCACTCGTCGCGCAGCCGGGCTCTGGCTCATCGGCGCGTCCACGCTGGCACTGACGGCGACCGGGCTCGCGCTCGGATCGGGCACCACCGCGGGGGCCGCTCCCCCGCCGACGGGCGGCGCGGTGGCGCGGCCCGCGCCGGGCTACATCAACTACGTCGCTCCCCGCGCGGAGGAGACCTCTGGCACCGACCAGGCGCTG
>JBQGDU010000483.1:0-7323 GCA_052039245.1 Aeromicrobium sp.
GAAGGGACGACATGACCGCCGCCTACCTCCACGCGACCGCGCGCACGCCGTTCGGGCGATTCGGCGGAGCCCTCGCCGGCGTCCGACCCGACGACCTCGCCGCGACCGCGCTGCGCGCCGTGCTCGACCGCACCCCGGGGCTCGACCCGGAGACCGTCGGCGACGTCGTCTGGGGCAACGCCAACGGCGCCGGCGAGGACAACCGCAACGTCGGACGCATGGCAGTCCTCCTCGCGGGCCTTCCCGTCAGCGTTCCCGCCACCACGGTCAACCGGCTGTGCGGCTCGAGCCTGGACGCCGCGATGATCGCCTCACGGACCGTCGAGTCCGGCGACGCGGACGTCGTCGTCGCCGGAGGGGTCGAGTCCATGACCCGCGCACCCTGGGTGCTGCCCAAGCCGTCACGCGCGTTCCCGGCGGGCGACGCCACGGCGGTCTCCACGACGCTCGGCTGGCGACTGGTCAACTCCCGCATGCCGAAGGAGTGGACGGTCTCGCTCGGCGAGGCGAACGAACAGCTCGCCGAGCAGTTCGGGATCTCCCGTGAGCGCCAGGACGAGTTCGCCGCGCGATCCCACCGGCTCGCCGCGCAGGCGTGGGACGACGGCTTCTACGACGACCTGGTGATCGACGTCGAGGGCGTCGAGCTGACGCGGGACGAGGGCATCCGCGCGGGCACCACCGCGGAGAAGCTCGCCGGACTCAAGGCGGCCTTCCGACCCGACGGCGTCATCACCGCCGGCAACGCCTCGCCGCTGAGCGACGGCGCCTCGGCGCTCGTCATCGCATCGGAGTCCGCCGGGCTGGGTGACCCCCTGGCCCGCATCGCCGGCCGCGCGGCCACCGCTCTGGAGCCGCAGCGATTCGGGTACGCGCCCGTCGCGGCGGCCGAGCTGGCCCTCGAGCGCGCCGGCATCGGCTGGGGCGACGTGGGGGCGGTCGAGCTCAACGAGGCGTTCGCCGTGCAGTCCCTCGCCTGCCTCGACGCTTGGACGGTGGACCCGGAGATCGTGAACACCAGGGGTGGAGCGATCGCCCTCGGTCACCCGCTCGGCGCTTCCGGCGGCCGTGTGCTCGGCACGCTCGCCCACGTCCTTCGCGAGCGCGGCGAACGCTGGGGCGTCGCGGCCATCTGCATCGGCGTCGGGCAGGGCCTGGCCGTGGTGCTCGAGAACACCGCGACGAGCATCGGGGGTCGCGCATGAGCGTCCCGTCCGTGCACACCGACCCGAACGCGGCCGTGGCCGGCGTCGCCGACGGCTCCACCGTCCTGGTCGGCGGCTTCGGCATGGCCGGCATGCCCGTCCACCTCATCGACGCCCTCATCGAGGCTCGGCCCCGGGACCTCACGATCGTCAGCAACAACGCGGGCAACGGCGAGACCGGCCTGGCCGCTCTCCTCAAGGCCGGGTGCGTCCGCAAGGTGATCTGCTCCTTCCCCCGCCAGCACGACTCATACGTCTTCGACGAGCTGTACCGCGCCGGCGAGGTCGAGCTCGAGGTGGTGCCGCAGGGCAACCTGGCGGAGCGGATGCGCGCCGCCGGTGCCGGGATCGGTGCGTTCTACACCCCGACGGGCCTCGGGACCCTGCTCGCGGAAGGCAAGGAGGTCCGCGAGATCGAAGGACGTCAGTACGTCCTCGAGCTGCCGATCCGAGGCGACGTCGCCCTCATCAGCGCCGACCGGGCCGACGGGGTCGGCAACCTCGTCTACCGCAAGACGGCCAGGAACTTCGGGCCGGTCATGGCCACTGCCGCCGCGACCACGATCGTCGAGGTGGCGGAGGTCGTCGAGACCGGCGCGCTCGATCCGGAGCAGGTCGTCACCCCCGGGATCTACGTCGACCACGTCCTCGACCTGTCGGCCGCCCAGCAGGAGGTCTCCGCATGACCAGAACGGTGCAGACCGGCACGACCCTCGGTCGGGACGCGCTCGCCGCGCGTATCGCCCAGGACATCACTCCCGGCTCCTACGTGAACCTCGGCATCGGGCAGCCCACCCTGGTGGCCGACCACCTCGATCCTGCCGACGGCATCGTGCTGCACACCGAGAACGGGATGCTCGGCATGGGGCGGGCCGCTCACGGCGCCGAGATCGACGCCGACCTCATCAATGCCGGCAAGATCCCCGTCACGGAGACACCTGGCTGCTCCTACTTCCACCACGCCGACTCGTTCGCCATGATGCGAGGTGGCCATCTCGACGTGTGCGTGCTGGGCGCGTTCCAGGTGGCCGCCAACGGCGACCTCGCCAACTGGCACACCGGAGCGCCGGACGCCATCCCCGCGGTCGGCGGGGCCATGGACCTCGCGATCGGCGCCAAGGACGTGCTCGTGATGATGACGCTGTTCACCAAGGACGGCAGTCCCAAGCTGGTGCCCGGCTGCACGTACCCGATCACCGGGCTCGGCTGCGTGAGCCGCGTGTACACCGACCATGCCGTGTTCGATCTGACCGCCGACGACGTCCGCGTCGTCGAGACGTTCGGCTGCACCGTCGCCGAGCTGCGTGAGCGGCTGCAGGTCGACCTCCTCGACTGAGGACGCCGACCCGGTTCGTGCACCGCGGCGGTGGGGGGTGTCGCGCGCATCACGTCGCATCCCGGAATCCTGCCGACCTGAGACATGGTTGAAGGTTGTATGACCAGTACTGCGACGATGGACGTCTTCACGCTCCCCGACGAGGCTCTCGACCTGCTGTTCCGCGAGGCGCGGACCGCCAACACCTTCACCGACGAGCCGGTCTCGGTCGAGCAGGTGCGCGAGGTCTTCGAGCTGATCAAGCTCGGTCCGACGATGATGAACAACCAGCCCCTGCGACTGCTCCTGGTGGAGCAGGGACCGGGTCGCGAGCGGTTGGTCGAGCACATGATGGGCGGCAACGTCGACAAGACGCGGACCGCTCCGCTCGTCGCGGTCGTCGCGGCGGACACCGACTTCCACGACCGGATGGACGTGCACTTCCCGCACGTCCCGAATGCTCGCGCCAACTTCTTGGACGACGACGCCCGGCACCAGCAGGCCGTCTACAACGCCGCCCTGCAGACCGGCTACTTCGTCGTCGGCCTGCGCGCGGCGGGCCTGGCGGCCGGTCCGATGGGCGGCTTCGACCGCGACGGCATCGACGCGGAGTTCTTCGCCGACAGCGCGTGGCGGAGCCAGCTGGTGATCAACATCGGTCATCCCGGCGAGAACGCCTGGCAGGACCGTCTCCCGCGGATCAGCGCCGACGACGCCGTCCGGGTCGTCTGACCGATCGGCCCGAACCACCGGGGCGTCCGCGGGACGCTCCGGCACGGACGCGGCGCACGCCCCCGTGCCGGGCGTACCGTGGACCTGAGCAGCGTGAGGCTGCCCAGCGAGAGGAGCGGCCATGCCGACGATCGTCACGGGGTACGTCCCGACGCCTGAGGGAGAGGCTGCGCTGGAGTGGGCGATCGACCACGCCGCCGCGACTGACGCATCCCTCGTGGTCGTCGCCCGCACAGGAGGCGCCGTGGAGGTAGGGGTCTCCGAGGAACAGGAGCTCGACGCGCTCGACGCGCGTCTCGACGGCGCCGGCATCCCGCACGAGATCTTCCACTTCTCCGGCAGTGCCGGCGCGGCGGACTCGATCCTCGACCACGCCTCGAGGACCAGGGCGGACCTGGTCGTCATCGGCCAGCGCCGACGCTCCCCGGTCGGCAAGCTCGTGCTCGGCTCGACCTCGCAGCGCATCCTGCTCGAGGCGAGCTGCCCCGTGGTCGCCGTCAAGCCCCGCTGAGCACCGCCGAGGTCACTTCCAGACCTTGACCCAGTCGACCTCCATGGTGGCCAGGCTCGGCGTCTTGTCCGTCACCTCGTTGCCGGTGGTGCCCAGACCTTGGGAGATCGCGAGCATGAACGGCTGGTCGAACGGCTGGGAGCCGGTCAGCGGTGACAGCGCGTTCCACTCGTGCTGCAGGCACACCTGCCCGTTGTAGGAGATCGTGATCCCCTCGGTCGTCCACTCCGCGACGTAGGTGGTCCACGCGCTGGGCTCGATCATGCAGAAGTAGTTGGTCCGCGCCTGCTTGCCGACACCCCACGGGGCGTTGTAGTGCAGCATCGGGATGGCCCGGTCCGGGTACGTCGTGAAGATCTCGGCGATGTCGATCTCGCCCGAGTGCGGCCAGTAGCCGTACTTGGTGTCGTCCTCCGGCCACATCCACAGAGCGGAGTGGATGCCCTGGACCTTCACGTCGGGCATCCGCGCGCGGAACTCGAAGCGCCCGTAGGCCTGCGTGAACTGGTTCCAGCTGCTGATGGACCCCGTGCTCCACTCCGACTCGAAGTCCTGGCGCCCACCGGGGGTCGCGCACGTGAACGGCTCGTCGTGCTTGCGGGTGTGGATCTTCAGCGTGCCCTCGCTCACCTCGATCGTCTCCGGCGAGTCGACCACGCAGTTCTCCGGCCGACCCCACCCCGTCAACGAGGTCTCCTGCGGGGTCCACAGGTCCCGATCGAGCTCGTTCCCGTCGAACTGCTCCACCAACGTGCACTCCCAGAGGCTGCCGTCGGCCTTGGCGAGGCGCGCGCCGCACTCGTCGTCCGGTGCGGTGGTCTCCGCCGGTGGCTCCGGGGTGGGCTCCTGCGCGACAGGCGCTTCCGTGGTCGGCGGAAGGGTCGGCGGCGTGACCGACGGGGGGCTCGTCGCGGGCGGCACGGTCGGGGCCGGCGAGGGCGGTGCGGTCGGGGCCGGCGAGGGCGTCGTCGCGGCAGCGGTCGCAAGGCGTCGCGCCTCTGCCTTGGCCTTCGACGTCGCTGCCGCCTTCGCGCGGGAGGCAGCCGTGCTCTTCGCACGCTTCTTCGCCAGGTTCTTGGCAGCGGTGCTCGCCCGACGCTGGGCGAGCCTCATGGCCTTCCGCTTCGTCGAGGCGCGTGCTGCCCGCTTGGCCTTGGCCTTGCCGCTCGCCTTGACCTTCGCGCTGCTCGTCGCGCGCTTGGTCACACCGGCGACGGTGGCGGAGGCCGACGCCCTGTGCTGGGCGGTCGCGGACTGGGTGGCCGTCGCGGTGGCGGTGGCGCGCTGCTTGGGCGCCGCCTCGGCCGGCGCTGCGCCCAGGAGACCGAACCCCAGGACGGCGGTGGTGGCCACCACCAGGCGGCGCCGGACCGCCGGCCGCACGGACGCGGCGTTCATCGGTGCGTCCTCGGTGCACGGATCGGGTCCCACGATCTCACCGCAGCGCACCGGCCCTGGAGGACAGCGCGCGTACAGGTCTCCACGGCACACATATGGGTCTCCCTCTCCCATGGTCCGGGTCTCCCAACCCGGATTCTCACGAGGCGGCCCCGGCCCTGGAACGGCGACGCCTCGTCTCTCCCTGGGATCAATGTAGGTGAGGTCCGGCGCGCCTGCACGGTAAACGTCTGTGACCGTGCTCCGGCTCACGGCTCGGCGTCCGCGCCGCCCTTTCCCGGACCGACCGGCCACCCCTACGATGACCATTCCGGACAGCTGACACGGAAGGCACCGATGCGACCTCGGGGGGACGAGGCCGACCGATGGGTCGATCCTCGATGACGACCGTGCCACCGGTGCGGGCACCCAGCAGCCCGGAGGACGGGTCCCTGCGCCGCCGCGTGGCCCGCGACCGACGCGAAGGGTTCGTCGGGCGCCGCGACGAGCTGGAGCTCTTCCGCCGAGCCCGCGGGGCCGGCCCGGACGTGCCCCGGGTCCTGCTCGTCCACGGGCCCGGCGGCATCGGCAAGTCCGCCCTGCTGCGTCGGTTCGCCGACATCGCGACGGACGCGACGGTGGTGACGGTCGACGGCGCCCAGGTGAGCGACTCCGCGACACTGGAGCGGCTCGTCGCCCCGTTGCGGTCCGACGGCCCCGGCGTGCTCCTGCTGGACCGCCTCGAGGAGTGCGCCGACGCCGAGGAACCGCTGCGGGAGGAGGTGCTCCTGTCCCTGCCCGAGGGCACGGTCGCGGTCATCGCCGGACGGCGACCTCCCGATGCCGCCTGGACGATCGACCCCGGCTGGCGCTCGCTCGTCGAGGTCGTGGAGCTCAGCGCCCTCGACGAGCACGAGGCCGACCGGCTGCTCGACATCCATGACATCCCGCGCGAGGCCAGAGCGTCGCTCACCGCGTTCGCCCGCGGACACCCGCTCGCCCTGCACCTCACCGCCCGCGCATGGTGCGAGGCCTCGGATCCAGGGTCGGACGCGCCGTGGCGGCCTGCTCCCCGCACCGTCGAGGCCCTGCGGCAGGCACTCGTCGGCACGGCTCCGTCGGTCGAGGCCGAGTACGCGCTGCGAGTGGCCGGGCACGTGCGGTACACGACCGTCGACCTGCTGCGCGCGGTCCTCGACGAGGAGCAGGCACTGGCCGCGTTCGAGTGGCTGCGCTCGCGGAGCTGGGTGCGCACCGGGCCCGACGGCGTCACGACCGACGAGCTCGTGCGCGAGGTGCTCGGCTGCGACCTCGCGTGGCGCGACCCGCCCGGCAGCGAGGAGGTGCAGGAGCGGCTCTGGGCCCACCTGGGCGAGCGGGTGCAGACCGCCGAGGGCGACGCGCTCGCCGCCGCCGTCCGTGAGCTCGTGGGGCTGCATCGCCATGGCCCGCACCCGGTGCAGGAGCTGTTCGACGCCGATCTCACCGACGACGTCACCGAGCACCCGTACGAGGCGTCGATGCGAGGGGAGCTCCTCGAGCTGGCGCGCACCGACGGCGGGGAGGAGCTCGTCCGACACCTCATCCGCTGGCTCGATCACCGGCCGGGCGACTTCTCCGTCTACCGGCGGGCCGACGGGGCCGCCGTGGCCTTCCTCGGTCTGTTGCGGATCCCCGCTCCGTCGCCGGAGGACCCCGACCCCGCGCTCGCCGCCGTCGGGCGTCATCTCGAACGCACGTCGGGCGCCGGGTCGACGGACCGCGTCGGCGTGGTGCGGTTCGTGGTGCCTCGGCCGCAGCCGGACCGATCCACCGCGGCGGGGGCGCACGTCAGTCTGCGCATATCGATCGAGCAGGTGCGGTGCTCGGGGGCGCTCGCCGCGTCCTACCTGCTGCTGCCGAGACACGACGAGTTCGCTCCGCTCGTCGCCGCCTTCGACCACGTGCTGGCGGGGCCGGTGGAGGACGTCGACGACGGCACGTGGGGGTTGTTCGTCCACGACTGGCGAGACGTCGGACTGGCCGAGCACCTGCGTCGCTGCCGACCCGTCGCGGGCGAGGGTGCCGAGGCGGCCGTGCTGTCGCCGCCGCCGGCCCCCGCGTTGTCCCGACCGGCACACGACGAGGCGGTCAAGCAGATGCTGCGCGACTGGCACGAGGACGTGGCGCTGGCCGCGAACCCC
>JBQGDU010000484.1:0-14868 GCA_052039245.1 Aeromicrobium sp.
CCGCGACGCCGAACAGGCCCATCGCCAGCGCGATGAAGCTCAACCCGCCGTTCAGCTCGGAGACTCCGAAGGTGAAGCGGGACGTGGCGCTCAACGGATCCACGCCGATGAACGCCAGCGCCAGGCCGATCAGGATCATCACGAGCGACATCCCGACCCGGCCGGGCGTCATGAGGACCAGCAGCCCCAGCCCGGCGATCGTGAGCGCGAGGTACTCCGGCGGCCCCAGCTGGACGGCGAGGTCGCCCAGCAACGGAGCCACGAAGGTGAGACCGACGATGCTGATCGTCCCCGCGAGGAACGACCCGAGGGCGGCGATGGTCAACGCGGCGCCGGCCCGACCCTTCCGCGTCATCGCGTGACCGTCCAGCGCCGTCACCACCGATGAGCTCTCGCCGGGCAGGTTCAGCAGGATCGAGGTCGTCGATCCGCCGTAGGCGGACCCGTAGTAGATGCCCGCGAACAGGATCAGGGATCCCGTCGCCCCGATCTGCGTCGTGAGTCCGAGCAGGATGGACATCGCACCGATCGGACCGATGCCCGGCAGGACCCCCACGAGGCTGCCGATGATGACACCGGCGACGGCGAGGGCCAGGAGCTCGGGCGTGAAGAGGGCGGCGAAGCCGTCCAGCAGCTCGTTCATCATGTCCGGCTCCTCAGAAGTAGCCTCGGGGCAGTGGCACCTCGAGCCACTGCTGGAACAACAGGTGGGCGACGACCGCGAACCCGAGGCCGGTCAGGAACGCCGGGATCGGGCGCACGCGCATGACCCAGGCGAGGATCGCCGTCGCCAGTCCCGTGGCCGGCACGAGGCCGATGATCCGCGACTGCCAGACCACGATCACGCACACGGCCGCCGCCAGCAGCAACGTCGGCAGCAGACCGAAGCGCGACGACCGTTCGGCGTCCTCCTCGCTGCCGGACGTCGCACCGAGGTCGGGCTCGGGCCCGGGCCGGAGCCCGTTCACCGTCACCGCTGCCCCGACGGCCGCGAGCAGCACCCCCACGAGGAAGGGGACGGCCCCCGGCCCCGGTGCGGAGAACGTGCCGATCCCGTAGCCGTGGGCGAGGACGGCGTACCCCACGCCGATCAGGGAGGCGGACGCCGGCACCCAGGAGATCCGGAAGAACCAGGACCCCGGCGCCTGCGCACCGACACCCGGCCGCTCGGACGTGGTCGTCACAGCTCTCCGTCCACGGTGTCGATGACCTTCTCGACCTCGGCATAGCGGTCGGTGTAGTAGTCCATGAGCTCGGCTCCGTCGGTCGGCTCGATCGGCAGACCAGCGGTCTTCGCGACCTCCTGGAATTCCTCGTCCTCCATCGCCCCGAGGAACGCGTCGGCGAGGGTCTCGGTGACCGTCTCCGGGAGGTCGGCGGGTCCGAAGACCGCGTAGGCCGCCACGGCCTCGACGTCGATGCCGGACTCGCCGAAGGTCGGCACGTCGGGTAGGAACTCCGAGCGCTCCGCGCTGCCCACGGCCAGCACCCGGATCTCCCCGGACTCCGCCTGCGCGAGGATCGCGCCGGTCTGGGTGAAGGTCGCGTCGACGTTCCCGCCGAGCAGCGCGGTCGAGGAGGCAGCGTCGCCCTCGTAGTCGACTCGGCGGAAGCTCACGTCCTCGGCCTGCTCGATCTGCGTGGCGGGGATGGCGTAGGAGAGCGGCCCCTCACCGAGACTCACCTTGCCGGGGTTCTCCCGAGCGTCCTCGACCAGGTCCTCCAACGTCTCGTACGGGGAGTCCCCCGGCACCGCGACGACCACGGGGCCCCGCGTGATCTGGGCGATGGGCGTGAGCTCCAGGGGGTCGTACCCGACGTCGGCCACCTGCGGCTGCAGCGTGATCGGACCCTCCGGGGCGATCGCGACGGTGTACCCGTCCGGGCTCGAGGAGAGCACCTCTCCGACACCCACGACGCCACCACCGCCCTCGCGGTTGACGATCTGGAGCTTCTCGGGGAGGTCGCCGGAGGCGTTGACCCGGTCGACGAGCGCGCGCGCCAGGACGTCGCCCCCGCCCCCCGGCGGGTACGGGACGACGACGTCGATCGTGCGGGTGGGGAAGTCGGACCCGTCGGACGTCTCGGAGACCCCGCAGGCAGCGGTCGTGGCGAGCACGGCAGCTGCGAGCAGGACGGCCGTGCGGCGAGTGGTCTTCATGTGGTGCTCCTGACTGATAGGTGGGGGGTGATGAGCTCATCGAGGCGGTCGTTGTCTGCGCCGCTGGGTCGGGGAAGGCCGATCTCGAGACCGTCCCACCAGTGCGTCAGCGGGCCCAGCACCCAGGACGGTCCGTCCGCACCGGGCTCGATCGGGACGAAGGGCGAGCTGGGCTGCGCGTCGCGGACACGGCGCGCCTCGGGGTAGGAGTTGACGGCACCGCAGACGAGCCCGGCAGCACCGAGCGTCGCGACGGCCTCCTCCCGGGTCATGCCGGCGAAGGCGCCCGCGAGGTTGGCGTGCATCTCGGGGCGGTGCCGCACGCGGTCCGGAGAGGTGGCGAAGCGCGGGTCGTCGATCAGCTCGGGAGCGCCGATGAGCTCGCACAGCCGCCGCCAGTGGTCCGGTGTGTAGGCCGACAGCACGATCCAGCCGTCGGCGACCCGGATGAGCTCAGCGGCAGGGGCGGCGCTCGGCTGACCGTTGCCGCTGCGGACCGGGTCCTCCCCGGTGATCGCGTACTCCAACCAGTTGGGCGCCTGCAGGGCGATCGCCACGTCCCACAGCGAGACGGCGATCGTGGCACCCTCGCCGTGGCGGTCGCGACCGATGATCGCGGCACTGACGAGCTGGGCGAGAGCGAACGTCGCCGCGGCGTCGACGACGGGGAAGCCCACGCGCTGCGGCTCGCCGCTCTCCTCGCCGGTGACCCACATGATCCCGGACTCCGCCTGGGCGGCGATGTCCAGTCCTGCTCTGGTCCGCATCGACCCCGCGTGCCCGAACCCGGTGAAGGACAGGTGGACGAGGCGCGGCACCTGTGTCCGCAGACTCTCGGCGTCCAGTCCGACACGAGTGAGGGAGTCCGGACGCATGTTCGCGATCACGACGTCGCTGGCCATCGCGAGGTCGCGCGCCGCCTCACGACCCTTCGCGGACTTGAGGTCGAGCTCGACACAGGTCTTGTTGCGGTTGTACGCAGCGACCATCGCGGCGCCGTACCCGGGGAGCCGACGAGCCGGCTCGCCACCGGGAGCCTCCACCTTGACGACGCTCGCGCCCTGGTCGGCCAGGATCTGCGTGGCACCCGGGACGGCGATGTACTGGCCGATCTCGAGCACGCGAAGTCCGGACAGTGGCGGGGTGGTGGGACTCACCGGATCTCCTGTCGTCGACGGGATGCATCGGCCTGGTGCCGTGATCCGCGTCTCAGTCTGTGACCCGCGCTACATATGTTCAAACAGTTGTCTGTGACCACCCCATAGGCAAGTCCTATGACTTGTCGGGCGGCGTCTCGTCCCGCGGGAGAGCGCACAGGCGCAGGAACTCCTCCAGGACCGGCGTGGAGCGGCGCTGCAGGGCCACCGCGGAGATCCGCCGCGGCACCAGTCCCTCGAGGTCGCCGATCACGCACCCGAGCCTCTCCGCTCGCATGGCCCGCCGCCGCTCGAGCAGGACGGCCCCGGCGCCCGCCCTGGTCAGCCGCATGAAGGCGTCGCGGTGCTCCGTCCGCATGGCCACCGCCTCGTGCACATCGGGATCCACCGCCTGGAGTCGATGGTGGACGTCACTGCTCTCGAACATCAGCGAGACGACGAGACCGATCTGCTTCAGGTCACGCACCGTGAACCGACCGTCGGCGGGCGCGGGGGTGCCCGGCGGGCAGACCAGCATGATCTCCAGGTCGGGCATGCGCACGACCCTCGTGCCGCGCGGGGCGTCCTCGGGATGCTCGGTCACCGCGACGTCGACCTCGCCGGACAGGACGGGCGTGAGGGCGTCCGCGACGTAGGACCCCGTCGGCTCGGTCAGGGTGATGCGGACGTCCGACACCCGGCGGTGCAGGGAGCCGATGAGGGTCGAGGTCGGTTCCTGGATCAGGCTCGGGGTGGCCAACACCCGCAGGAGCGGAGCGGCCCGCGCCGCGTCGAACTCGGTGTCCACGGCCTCCTCGAACGCCGCGACGGCCGCGCGGGCCCCCGCCACGAGCCGCAGGCCCGCAGCCGTCGGGACCGAGCCGGACCGGCTCCGGTCGAGCAGCCTCGTCCCGAGGTGACGCTCGAGGTCGCCGACGGTCTGGGAGACCCCGGACGCGGCCACGAACAACGCCTCGGCGGCCCGCACGATGCTGCCGTGCTCCACGACCGCCATGAAGTACCGCAGGTGCCGGAGCCCGATCCGGTCCGAGCCGGCGGTCCGACGGCTCGCCGGGTCGAGGCTCACGACCGGGGCTCCCAGCCGTCGGAGTCCCGCAGCTCCCGGGCCAGCTCGACGACGGCTCTGGCCGCCGGCGACAGCGCCCGCGCGTGGACGAGCCACACCTCACGCGTCAGGGCCGGCCGCAGCTCACGGACCTCGACCCCCGTGGAGACGGCGTCCTGCGCCATGGACCGTGACACGAACGCGACACCCAGCCCGGCCCGCACGAGTGGCACCATCGCACCGGTCGAGCTCGTCTCCACCACGACCGCGCGGTCGACGACCTGTTCTCCCAGGCGTTCGGCCAACAGCCGTCGGGTGACGCCCCCGCGCGGTGTCGTGATGATGCCGCGGGAGACCAGCTCGGACAGCGTCGCGTCGACGGGCATCGACAGGGCCGGTGGGACGAGCGCGTCGACGTGCTGGCGCAGGAGGTGCTCGCGCACCAGGTCGTCCCCCGAACGCTCCATCGGCTCCATCCCGACCTCCGCCCGTCCGGAGGAGACGACCGACGCAGCCGTCTCACCGTCGTGCGGGCGGACGAGCGTGATCCGGATGGCGGGATGACGTTGCCGGAAGCGTCCGAGCAGCGTGGCCATCGGGTCGTGGGCCAACGTCCGCGGGCACACGAGTGTCACCCTTCCACGCTCCACCCCGCGGATCGGCCGCACGGCCTGGTCCAGCTCCTCGTACCCCCGGAGCAGCTGTGCGACCGGGCCGGTCAGCTCCTTGCCGGCGTCGGTGAGCTGGATCCCACGGGCAGAGCGGCGCAGCAGCACGACGCCCTGCTCCCGCTCGAGCCGCGCCACGGCAGCGGACACGGTGGGTTGGCTGACCGAGAGTCGGCGAGCAGCGGCCGAGATGCTGCCGCTCTCGGCGACGGTCAGGAAGTACTCCAGGTGCCGACGGTCCACGACGCACATCTTCCACCCGGAGCGGGCCCGGCGCCCAGACCACCGAGCGGAGACGGTCACGCGGCACCGCACCTCGCCGCGCAGCGAGCTCGACCAGGAATCAATTGGACGACTGACTTGGACGTTTGGCCATATCGGTGGGCAAGCGCTCGGCGCCCGTGCATACTGGCCAGGTGCCACCACGCCCAGAGGCCCTCCTGGCCGCCACCGCACGACTCCCCGCACCCGTCGCCGTCCTCGACGCCTCGGCCCTGCGAGCCAACGCCACGGACCTGGCCCGCCGGGCGGCCGGGGTCCCGGTGCGCGTGGCCAGCAAGTCCGTGCGTGTGCGGGGAGTCATCGAGCAGACGCTGCAGCACGAAGGGTTCGCGGGGGTCATGTCCTACTCCCTCGCGGAGAGCCTGTGGCTCGTCGAGCACGGAGTGGACGACGTCCTGCTGGCCTACCCCACCGCCGACGCCCAGGCCCTGCGTTCTCTCGCCGCGGACGACCGGGCTCGCGCCGCCGTCACCGTGATGATCGACTCCGTCGACCACCTCGACCTCATCGACGGCGTCCTCGGACCGCACGAGTCGCTGCGCGTGTGTCTCGACGTCGACGCCTCGCTGCGGATCGGCGCGCTCGGGTTCACCGCCGCCCACCTCGGCGTCCGCCGCTCCCCCGTCCACACGCCGCGCCAGGCGCGCGCGGTGGCCCGCGAGGTGGAGCGACGACGCGGGTTCGACCTGGTCGGCGTGATGTTCTACGACGCCCAGATCGCCGGGCTGCCCGACACCTCGCCCGCGGTGCGACTGGTGAAGAGGACGTCGAACGCCGAGCTGCACCGTCGTCGCCGGGCCGTGGTCGAGGCCGTGCGCGACCACTGCGACCTGCAGCTGGTCAACGCCGGCGGCACCGGCAGCCTGGAGGTCACCGGCAGCGACCCCGTCGTCACCGAGCTGACGGCCGGGTCCGGCCTGTTCTCACCGACGCTGTTCGACCGCTACGACGCCTTCGAGTCGCGTCCCGCCGCCTTCTACGCGCTCGACGTGGTGCGACGACCGGCGAAGGACGTCGCGACACTCTTCTCCGGCGGGTTCATCGCCTCCGGCCCGGCCACCGACACCCGTCAGCCCACCCCCGTCTGGCCCGAGGGACTGCAGCTGATCGGGACGGAGGGGGCGGGCGAGGTCCAGACCCCGGTGACCGGGCGCGCGGCGCGCGACCTGGGCGTCGGCGACCGGGTGCTGATGCGGCACGCCAAGGCCGGCGAGATGTGCGAGCGGTTCGACGCCGTGGCCGCGGTCGAGGCGGACGGCTCGGTCGAGATGCTGGCGACCTACCGCGGCGAGGGGAGGAACTTCGGATGAACCTGACGCGCACCGTCGGCGCCACGCCAACCGCGTCGGCGTGGCACAACTGGGCCGGCAACGTCCGCGCCCATCCGTTGCGCGTCGCAGAGCCGACCTCCACCGGCGAGGTCTCCCAGCTCGTCCAGAGCGCCACCGCCGACGGCCTCACGGTCAAGGCCGTGGGCGCCGGCCACTCGTTCACCGCGATCGCGGCCACCGAGGGGGTGCAGCTGAGCCTGCGTCGCATGGACGCCGTGCTCGACCACGACCCTGCCTCTCATCGCGTGCGGGTCCAGGCCGGCATCACCCTGCACGACCTCAACGCCCGCCTGCAGGCCCTGGGGCTGGCGCTGCCCAACCTGGGCGACGTCGACCCGCAGTCGTTGGCCGGCGCGATCTCCACCGGCACGCACGGCACCGGCGGGAGACTCCACGGCATCGCCGCCGCCGTCATCGGCCTCGAGCTCGTGTCCGGCACGGGTGAGGTCGTCGAGGTGGACCGGCAGCACCCGTGGTTCGGTGCCGCCCGCGTGGGGCTGGGTGCCCTCGGCATCGTCACGGAGGTGACGCTCCAGTGCGTCCCGGCCTTCCTGCTGCACGCCCGCGAGGAGCCGATGGCGCTGGGGGCGGTCATGGACGGTCTGGACGAGCTCGTCGACGCGAACGACCACATGGAGTTCTACTGGTTTCCCCACACCGACAAGGCCCTGCTGAAGCGCAACAACCGGGTGCCCGTCGGCACGTCGCGACGCCCCCTCCCGCGGTGGCGGCACCTGCTGGACGACGAGATCGTGAGCAACGGCGCCTTCGAGGCGGTCAACCGGCTCGCGTGCCGCCGACCCTCCCTCATCCCCCGCATGAACCGGCTGGCCGGCTCGGCCCTCGGGGCGCGCGAGTACGTCGACCACTCGTACGAGGTGTTCGTCTCCCCTCGGCGGGTCCGCTTCCGCGAGTCCGAGTTCGCGGTGCCACGAGCAGCGCTGCCCGACGTCGTGGCGGAGCTGACCCGGTGGTTCGACGCCCGGCACGACCTCGTCTCGTTCCCGATCGAGATCCGCTTCACCGCGGCGGACGACATCTGGCTCTCCACCGGACACGGCAGGGACAACGCCTACGTCGCCGTGCACCAGTACCACCGCACGGACCCGGCGCGGTACTTCGCCGCCGCGCAGGACATCTTCGTCGCCCACGAGGGCCGCCCGCACTGGGGCAAGATGCACACGCTCGGCCCGGACCACCTCGGCAGCGTCTACCCCCGCTTCGGGGACTTCCTCGCCGTGCGCGACCTCGCCGACCCGCACCGCGTGTTCGCCAACCCCTACCTGAGCCAGGTCCTCGGCCACTGAGCCGCCCGAGTGCCCCTCACCGAGACCACGGGGTGGTCTCCGCTGACGGTGCGGGGAGTGCGTAGGCGGTGGCAGGCTGGCCGGCATGGAGACCGACGAGCACGGCCGGGTGGAGCCGCCCGTCGCGGGTGACGAGCTCGCGACGCTGCGCGGCTTCCTCACCCACCACCGCCAGACCCTTCGCTGGAAGACCTCCGGACTCGACCGGGAGCAGCTGCTGACCACCCATCCCCCGTCGAGCATGACGCTGCTCGGCATGGTCAAGCACCTCGCGTACGTCGAGGACCACTGGTTCTCCACGATCCTGCTCGGCGAGGAGCAGGACCCCTGGTCCGGCGTCGACTGGCGCGCCGACGAGGACTGGGACTGGCACTCCGCCGCGCTCGACGACGTCGAGCACGTCATGGACCTGTGGGAGGCCGCCGTCGCCCGTTCCGACGCCGCCCTGGTGAACGCGGCGGACGGCCTGGAGACCCGCGCGGTCCGCCGCCCGCGCTGGGCCCAGGAGCCGCTCGGCCTGCGCTGGATCGTCGTGCACATGATCGAGGAGTACGCCCGGCACAACGGGCACGCCGACCTGCTCCGCGAGGCCGTCGACGGGACAGTCGGCGAGTAGGCCGTACGGTCGGACCTCCGCTTGCCGCGACAGGCGTCGCCGTGGTGCGATGGCGTGACGTGGCACACACCCCTGCCGCGCCCATCGTCGGCCGCATCCGGGCCGGCACGCAGCGGACCGCCGATCGCGCTCCGCGGACAGGAGCATCATGTTCGAGGAAGGTCAGTACTTCGCCCCCGTCGTCGAGACGTCCGACGGGAACCTGCAGGTCCAGCTCGGTCCGGATCACCCCGGCCTCCACGACCCCGTCTACCGCGAGCGCCGCGACCTCCTCGCCACCACCGCCGCCGCCTGGCAGCCCGGAGAGCCGTGCCCCGGCGTCGACTACACCGACGAGGAGCACGACGTGTGGCGCGTCGTCAGCGAGGAGCTCGCCCGCAAGCACCTCACGTACGCCTGCCACGAGTTCCTCGAGGGCAAGCAGTCGCTCGGTCTCCCCCTCGACCACGTCCCGCAGCTGGCGGACCTGAGCGCCGCCCTCGCTCCCCTCACCGGCTTCTCCTACCGGCCCGCCGCGGGTCTCGTCCCGCTGCGCGACTTCTACGGCGTGCTCGCCGACCGGCAGTTCTGGGCCACCCAGTACGTCCGCCACCACTCCGTCCCGCTCTACACCCCCGAGCCCGACGTCCTGCACGAGGTGGTGGGCCACGGCAACACGCTCGCCCACCCCAGGTTCACCGCCCTGTACGAGGCCGCCGGCCGCGCGGCGCGGCGCGTGGAGAGCGACGAGGCCCTGGAGTTCATCAGCAAGGTCTTCTGGTTCACGCTCGAGTTCGGCGTGCTGCACGAGGCCGACGGCCTCAAGGCCTACGGGGCAGGAATCCTCTCCAGCCCCGGCGAGATCGAGGAGTTCCGGCAGATGAGCATCCGACCGCTCGACGTCGTCGACATGGGCTCCACCCAGTACGACATCACCCGCTACCAGGAGGTCCTGTACGCGGCGGACTCCTTCTCCCACCTCGAGGACGTCGTGGGCGGGTTCTGGGACACGTGCGACGACGACTCCATCGCCGCCCTCGCACCCGTCGCCTAGCGGAGGTCGTCGGGGAGACCCTCGGCGGTCGTGTCCAGTCGCTCGAGCAGCCGTGCGGAGAAGCGTCGCCCCATGTCGGCCAGGACGGCTCGCATGGTCGCGGTGACCGCTGGCGACGCGAGCCGCGCGAGCGGCAGGTCGACCCGCGTCGTCAGGTCGATGGACAGCGCCGTGCCGTCGTCGTGCGGGCGCAGCAGGTAGGACCCCTGCACGGCGGCGCGTTCCCGTCGTCCCTCCGGCGGGTCGTGGCGGAAGTCGATCCGCTCGGGCTCCTGGAGCTCCATCCGCACGGTGAACGACGGGGCGATCGAGGTGCCGAGGCCGGGGATCGACGCGAGATCCCACCGCCAGTGGTCGCCGTCGGCCTCGATCGACCGCACGAACGGCGTCATCGTCGCCACGAGGTCCGGATCCACGAGCACGGTCCAGATGTCCTGCCGACTCGCGTGCACCACCGCCGACGACTGCCGACTCGCCTCGAACCAGGTCACCGCCCCATCCTGACCCGGCCGGGCCCGGCCCGCACGGCCACTGCCCCGCCGGAGGAGCGCCGTTGCCTACAGTGAGGCCATGCGCGTTCTCGTCACCGGCGGCGCCGGCTACATCGGGTCACACACCGTCGTCGCACTGATCGAGGACGGGCACGAGGTCGAGGTGGTGGACAGCCTGGTCAACGGCAAGGCCGAGGCGGTGCGCCGGGTCGAGGAGCTGACCGGGGCGTCGGTGCCGCTGCACGAGCTGGACCTGTGCGACACCGCCGGGACCCGTGCGCTGCTGGCCGACGGCGGATTCGACGGCGTGGTGCACTTCGCGGCCCTCAAGGCCGTCGGGGAGAGCACCCAGAAGCCGTTGGAGTACTACGCCAACAACATGGGCTCCACGTTCTCGCTCATGGCCGCGATGCGCGACGCGGACGTCAGGACGTTGGTCTTCTCCTCCTCCGCCACCGTGTACGGCGCTGCTGCGCCAGTGCCGTACCAGGAGGACTTCGAGCCGCTGGACTCCTCCAGCACGTACGGCCAGACCAAGGTGATGACCGAGCGCATCATGCGGGACGTGGCCGCCGCCGACCCGTCGTGGCGCATCGCGCTGCTGCGCTACTTCAACCCGGTCGGCGCCCATCCGTCGGGCCGGATCGGCGAGGACCCCCGCGGCATCCCGAACAACCTGGTGCCGTTCATCGCCCAGGTGGCGGTCGGACGACGGGAGCGACTGTCGGTCTTCGGCGGTGACTACCCGACCACCGACGGCACGTGCGAGCGCGACTACATCCACGTCCAGGACGTCGCCGAGGGCCACGTCGTGGCGCTGGACGCGATCGCCGACCGGGAGCCGGGCGTGCACGCCTGGAACCTCGGCAGCGGCACCGGGACGTCGGTGCTGGAGATGATCAGGGCGTTCGAGCGAGCCAGCGGTCGCGAGGTGCCGTACGAGATCGTCGAGCGACGCCCCGGGGACCTGGCCGCGTTCTGGGCCGACCCGTCCAAGGCCGAGCGCGAGCTCGGCTGGACCACCTCACGCTCGGTCGATGACATGTGCCGCGACACCTGGACGTGGCAGTCCCAGAACCCCGACGGCTACGACGCCTGACCGCGACCCGCTGAGCGTCCCTCGGACGGGGACGTCAGCCGCGACGCTGGTCGATGGCGTAGAGCGCGATGCCGGCGGCCACCCCGGCGTTGAGCGACTCCAGGGTGGAGGCCATGGGGATCGAGACCATGGCGTCGCACGTCTCACCGACCAGCCGCGAGATGCCCTTGCCCTCGCTGCCGATGACGACGGCCAGCGGACCCTCGGCGAGGTCGAGCTCCGGCAGGGAGACGTCCCCGTCCGCCGCGAGACCGACGACCATGAGCCCGGCCTCCTGGAAGGACTTGATCTGCCGGGTCAGGTTGGTGGCGCGTGAGACCGGGAGCCGGGCCGCGGCACCGGCCGACGTCTTCCACGCCGCGGCCGTCATCTGCGCCGATCGACGCTCCGGGATGAGCACCGTGTGTGCCCCGAACCCGGAAGCGGACCGCACCACGGCACCGAGGTTGCGCGGGTCCGTGACGCCGTCGAGCACGACGACGAGGGGCGTCTCGCCCTGCTCGAGAGCCTCGGCGACGACGGCGTCCGGGTCGGCGTACTCGTAGGCGTTCAGCTTGGCGGCGACGCCCTGGTGCACCGCACCACCGGTGAGCTTGTCGAGCTCCTGGCGACCGATCTCCAGCAGCGAGACGTGCTGCTCGGCCGCGAGCCGGAAGATCTCCCGGATCCGGTCGTCGCGCTCGGCGCCCTCGGCGATGTAGAGCCCCGCGACCGGGACGGTGGCCCGCAGCAGCTCGACGACGCTGTTGCGTCCCGCCACCCACTCCGGTCCGCCGTCGCTCTTGCGACGCTTGGGCTTGGCCGACTCCCGCTTGTCCGCGGCCCGCGCCATCTTGTACGCCTTGTGGTTGGGGCGCTCCTCGGCTCGGGGGGTGGGTCCCTTGCCGGAGAGCCCCTTGCGGCGTCGCCCGCCGGAGCCCGCCGTCGGATTGCCCTTCTGGGTCTTCTTGACCGCACCTCGGCGGTTGCTGTTGCCAGCCATCAGCTGCCTCTCACGGACCACCGCGGGCCCTGCGGGGTGTCCTCGATCTCGATGCCGGCGGCACCGAGCTGGTCGCGCACGCGGTCGGCGGTGGCGAAGTCCTTGTCCGCTCGGGCCTCCTGCCGCTGTTGCAGCAAGGACTCCACGAGCGGCGCCAGGGCGGCGTCGGCACCGTCGTGGCCGTCGGCTCCGGACCAGTGCGCGGAGAGCGGGTCGAGGCCGAGCACGTCGAGCATGGCTCGCACCGATGCGAGCACCTCGCGCAGCGGACCTTCGGTGCCGTCGGCCAGGAGCTTGTTCCCGTCGGCGATGGCGCCCTGCACCTCGGCGAGTGCGGCGGGCACGGAGAGGTCGTCGTCCATCGCGGACGCGAAGCCGGGGAGCACCTCGCCCGGCTCGCCCGGTCCGACGCGCTCGGCGGCACGCCGCACGAACCCCTCGATGCGCTCGAACGCCACCGCCGCCTCCGCGAGCGCCTCCTCGGTGAACTCCAGGATCGAGCGGTAGTGGGCCGAGACCAGGTAGTAGCGCAGCGCGATGGCGGGGACGCGCTTGACGACCTCGCTGACCATGAGGGTGTTGCCGACGCTCTTGGACATCTTGGCGCCGCTCAGGTTCAGCATGGCGTTGTGCATCCACAGACGAGCGAACGGCTTGCCGGCCGCGCGGGACTGGGCGAGCTCGTTCTCGTGGTGCGGGAAGCGCAGGTCGAGTCCGCCGCCGTGGATGTCGAACTCGTCGCCGAGGTACTTGCCGGCCATCGCCGAGCACTCCAGGTGCCAGCCGGGACGCCCGCGCCCCCACGGGGTGGGCCAGGAGGCGGACTCCGGGTCGCCGTCCTTGTGACCCTTCCAGAGGGCGAAGTCCCGGGGGTCGCGCTTGCCGTCCGGCGGGGCGTCCGGCGCGGCCTGCATGTCGTCGATGTGCTGGTTGCTGAGCTCGCCGTACGCCGGCCAGGAGCGGACGTCGAAGTACACGTCCCCGGACCCGTCGGGGGCGGGGTAGGCGTGGCCACGCTCGATGAGGGTGGCCATCATCTCGATCATCTCGGGCACGACGCCGGTGGCCCGCGGCTCGTACGTGGGCGGTCGGCAGCCGAGCACCTCGTACGCGGCGTGCAGAGCGCGCTCGTTCTCGTAGGCGACGGCGAACCAGGGCCTGCCCTGCTCGCGTCCCTTGGCGAGGATCTTGTCGTCGATGTCCGTGACGTTGGCGACGATGGTGACGTCGTACCCGTCACGCTCGAGCCAGCGCCGCAGGACGTCGAAGACCACCTCCTTGCGGATGTGGCCGATGTGGGGTGGCCCCTGCACCGTGAGCCCGCAGTGGTAGACGCTCACGTGTCCGGGCACGACCGGGTCGAGGTCGCGCAGTTCACGCGTCGCGGTGTCGTACAGGCGCAGGCTCACCCGGCAACCCTACCGGCCGGGAGGGGGCCGGACCGCATCGACGCATCCGTCACTTCGGCCCCACCAGCCCCGTTCTTCACCTACGATGACGGGATGCGCCGCCTTCCCCTGTGCGCCGTCGTGGCCGCGACGGCGATGCTCACGTCGGTCCTCACGGCCACGTCCGCCCAGGCCGTCTCCGACCACACGCGTACGGTCCGCTGGGACTCTCCCGCGCGGCTGAAGCTCGGCACGTTCGACGGCACCAAGATCAGCGGCTCCTCCCTCGTGCTCGCGAACCCCAAGAAGACCCGCGTCCGGAAGGAGCCGTTCAACGGCAACAAGTCCACCCGGTGGAGCTACGGGTCCTGGACCTCGCCGTGGACGAGCTCGGGCACCCAGGCCAACAAGCTCATCCCCTCGTGGGGCGCCCAGCTGCCGCACGGCACGTACGTGCGGCTGATCGCTCGCGTGAAGCGCGGATCCACGGTCGGCAGCTGGGACCTGGTCGGGGAGTGGGGCTACGGCCCGAACGGCATCCGTCGGGCGTCCGGCACGCAGCAGTCCGACGACCTCACCCGGGTGGACACCGACGTCCTGTCCGCGAACCCGAACAAGCGCTTCAGCTCCTGGCAGGTTCGCATCGACCTGGTCCGCAAGCCCGGCGCCAAGCACACGCCGAAGGTGCGTTCGGTCGGGGCGAACGTCTCCTCGTACGCGACGCGCAGCGCCGCCACCAGCCGGACGACGATGACGTCCACGAAGGAGCTCCGGGTTCCGTCGATGTCGCAGATGACCCACAAGGGTCACTTCCCCCAGTGGGGCGGCGGCGGTGAGGCATGGTGCTCGCCGACGTCCGTCGCGATGGTGCTGCGCTACTTCAAGGCCGGTCCCCCCTCGAGCAAGTACTCCTCGTGGGCGGGCAAGGACGGCCAGGTCGACCACGCGGCGCGCTACTCCTACGACCATCGCTACAAGGGCACGGGCAACTGGTCGTTCAGCACGGCGTACGCGGCGCAGCACGGCGTCGACTCCTTCGTCACCCGGCTCAACGACCTCCGCGACGCCGAGGCCTTCATCAAGGCCGGCATCCCGCTGGTCGTCTCCGTGAGGTTCGGACGCGGAGAGCTGAGCGGCGCTCCCATCTCGGCCACGAACGGGCACCTCCTGGTGATCCGCGGCTTCACCAAGGACGGCCGCGTGATCGCCAACGACCCCGCCGGCAAGACCAACTCCGCGGTGCGACGGGTCTACTCCCGCGCCCAGCTGGAGCGCGCCTGGCTGCGCGGCAGCGGAGGCGTCACGTAC
>JBQGDU010000485.1:0-7214 GCA_052039245.1 Aeromicrobium sp.
CTGCGCTCGGCCAACGTGGTCGACAAGGAGGCCGGTGGCATCACGCAGACCATCGGCGCCTACCAGGTGGCGACCGAGGTGGACGACACCGAACGTCGCATCACCCTGATCGACACCCCCGGTCACGAGGCGTTCACCGCCATGCGTGCCCGTGGTGCCCAGGCCACCGACATCGCCATCTTGGTGGTGGCGGCCGACGACGGCGTCATGCCGCAGACGGTCGAGGCCCTGAACCACGCCAAGGCGGCCGGGGTGCCCATCGTGGTCGCGGTCAACAAGGTGGACAAGCCGGACGCCGACCCGTCCAAGGCGCGCGGCCAGCTCAGCGAGTACGGCGTGGTGCCCGAGGAGTACGGCGGGGACACGATGTTCGTCGACGTCTCCGCCAAGGCGGGCACCGGCCTGGACGACCTGCTCGAGGCCGTCGTGCTCACCGCCGACGCCGCCCTGGACCTGCGCGCCAACCCGTCGCAGGAGGCCGAGGGCCTGGTCATCGAGGCGCACCTGGACCGCGGTCGCGGTCCTGTCGCCACGGTCCTGGTGCACCGCGGAACCCTCAGGGTCGGCGACTCCCTCGTCGCCGGTCCGGCCTTCGGTCGCGTCCGTGCCATGCTCGATGAGTACGGCGAGAACATCGAGGAGGCGACGCCGTCGCGTCCCGCGCTCGTGCTCGGTCTGACGGCCGTGCCCGGAGCCGGTGACAACTTCATGGTGGTCGCCGACGACCGTCTGGCTCGCCAGGTCGCGGAGAAGCGCGAGGCTCGCGAGCGCAACGCCGCACTGGCCAAGCGCACCGGCCGCCGGACTCTCGAGGACTTCATGGCCTCCATGGAGAAGGGCGAGACCGACGAGCTGCTGCTCATCCTGAAGGGTGACGGCTCGGGCTCGGTCGAGGCGCTCGAGGACTCGCTGGCCCAGATCGACGTGGGCGAGGAGGTCAACCTGCGGGTCATCGACCGCGGTGTCGGTGCCATCACCGAGACGGACGTCAACCTGGCGGCCGCCTCCAACGCGGTGATCATCGGCTTCAACGTCCGTCCTCAGGGCAAGGCCACGACGCTCGCCGACCGCGAGGGTGTGGAGGTCAAGTACTACTCGGTCATCTACCAGGCGATCGAGGAGATCGAGGCGGCCCTCAAGGGCATGCTCAAGCCGGAGTTCGAGGAGCACCAGCTCGGCACGGCGGAGATCCGCGAGATCTTCCGCTCGAGCAAGATCGGCAACATCGCCGGCTGCATGGTCACCAGCGGCACGCTGCGGCGCAACGCCAAGGCACGCCTGCTGCGGGACGGCTCCGTCGTCGCCGACAACCTCGACCTCGCGAGCCTGCGGCGCGAGAAGGACGACGTGTCCGAGGTCCGTGAGGGCTTCGAGTGCGGTCTGGTCCGGAGGGGTTACAGCGACATCAAGATCGACGATGTCGTGGAGATGTTCGAGCTGCGCGAGAAGCCTCGCAGCTGATTGATCCGCTGGGAGTGACGTTCTGACGTCGACACGCTCGCGTGTCGGCCCAGAACGTCACTGCCGGCGGTAACCGAGGAGGAGTCATGGCCGGGCAGCGCAACCACCAGCTCGCCGACCGCATCAAGGTGATCGTCGCCGAGATGCTCGAGCGTCGGGTCAAGGACCCGAGGCTCGGGTTCGTCACGGTCACCGACGTGCGCCTCACGGGCGACAACCAGCACGCGTCGGTCTTCTACACCGTCCTCGGGGACCAGCGTGAGGTCGACGACACCGCGGCGGCTCTCGCGAGTGCCACCGGGATCATCCGCAAGGAGGTCGGCAACCAGCTCGCGCTGCGCCACACCCCGAGCCTGGAGTTCTTCCTCGACGCCGTCCCCGAGTCCGCCCAGCAGATCGACGACCTGCTGGCCAAGGCCCGCGCCGCGGACGAGGAGGTCGCCTCGAAGGCGGCGGGCGCACAGTACGCCGGCGACGCCGACCCGTACCGGCACCGTGACGAGGACCCTGACGATGAGTGAGTCGACGAGTGAGTCCTCCGGCTGACGCTCCCGCCGGTCTCGTCGTCGTCGACAAGCCCTCCGCCTGGACATCGCACGACGTCGTCGCGCGGATGCGTCGGATCGCCGGCACCCGCAAGGTCGGGCACGCCGGAACGCTCGACCCCATGGCCACCGGGGTCCTGGTGCTCGGGGTCGGTCGGGCCACGCGGCTGCTGGGCCACCTGCAGCTGGCCGACAAGGAGTACCTCGCCACGATCAGGCTGGGTGTCGCCACCGTCACCGACGACGCCGAGGGGGAGGTCGTCGGCGCGGTGGACGCCTCCGGGGTCGTCGACGCCGCCATCGTGGAGGCGGTCGCCGCGCTCACGGGCGAGATCGACCAGGTGCCCTCGTCGGTCTCGGCCATCAAGGTCGACGGCGTGCGGTCCTACTCCCGAGTCAGGTCAGGGGAGGACGTCGAGCTCGCTGCCCGGCCGGTCACGGTCACGGCATTCGACGTCGAGGCGGTGCGACGCGACGGCGAGGTCGTCGACCTGGACGTCCGCGTCGAGTGCTCCAGCGGCACGTACGTGCGGGCACTGGCCCGCGACCTCGGCGCCGCGCTCGGGGTCGGCGGGCACCTGACGATGCTGCGGCGCACGCGCGTCGGCGGGTTCGGTCTGGACGTCGCGCGGACGCTCGAGCAGCACGCCGAGGAGCTGGGTCTGATCGGCATCGGACCGGCCGCACGGGCCTGCTTCCCGTCCGTCGACGTCGACGAGGACACCGCCAGAGCCGTCGGCTTCGGACAGAAGCTCGCCCACCTCGACCTCGGGACCGACGGACCGGTGGCGGTGTTCGGACCGGCGCAGGAGTTCCTCGCGCTCTACGAACGCCGCGGTGGGGGAGCACGACCGGTCGCGGTCTTCACCTGAGTAGGCTGCCCCACCATGAGGCGCATCCCGGTCCGTCGCATCCTGTGGCGGACGTTCGAGGCCTGGCTGATCTCCGCGCTGAGCATCGCGGCCACGCTCATGGGCATCACCAAGGTGCGCAAGCTGCTCCGCGGTCGCGAGGACGTCCGGCCCTTCCCGCGGCTCGCGCCGCTCACGACCGAGGTCGGCGGGGGAGACGTCGCCACCACCTACATGTCCGGCGACCACCTCTACGCCGACATGCTGCGGGCCGTCGAGAACGCCCGCGAACGTGTCCTGTTCGAGACGTACATCCTGAAGAGCGACGAGACCGGGCAACGCTTCAAGGATGCTCTCGTGGCCGCCGCCGAGCGCGGGGTCGACGTCCGCGTCATCTACGACGGGTTCGCGAACCTCGTCGTCGACCCGCGTTTCCTGCGTTTCCCGGAACCGGTCAAGATGTTGCGCTACCCCGTCTTCAACGCCGGGTGGCAGATCTTCAACCCGCGGCGTTGGGGGCGCGATCACCGCAAGATCCTCGTGGTCGACGACGCGGTCGGCTTCGTCGGCGGGTACAACATCGGCTCGCTCTACGAGACGTCCTGGCGCGACACCCACCTGCGGGTCGAGGGGGAGGCGGTCTGGGACCTCGCCAACGCCTTCGTCGACTTCTGGAACCTGCACCGCGTGCACGACCCGCTCCCGAACCCCGGCAGTCCGTCGTGGCAGCCGTACATCCGAGCGCACCGCAACGTCCCGCGGCAGCTCGTCTTCCCGATTCGCGGCATGTACCTCGAGGCGATCGACCGGGCCACGTCGCACATCCGGATCACGGCGGCGTACTTCATCCCCGACCACGACATCCTGGCTGCGCTCGAGCAGGCCCGCCTGCGGGGGGTCGAGGTGGACATCATCGTCCCCAAGGTCAGCAACCACGTGCTCGTGGACTGGCTCTCGCGGGGCTTCTACGGCGATCTCCTACGCGCGGGGATCCGCCTGCACCAGTACGAGAACGCGATGGTGCACGCCAAGACCGCGACCATCGACGGCGCCTGGTCCACGGTCGGCACTGCCAACATCGACCGGCTCAGCCTGTCGGGCAACTACGAGATCAACCTCGAGGTCGTCGACGAACGGCTGGCGCGGGACCTGGAGGAGGCCTTCGCCACCGACCTCACCAACTGCACCGAGCTGACGCTCGCGGAGTGGAGCCGGCGCGACGTGGTGGCGCGGGCCTGTGAGATTCTGCTGCGCCCCCTGCGACCGCTGCTCTGAGCGGACCCTCGGCCTGCGGCCGGTGAGGATCGCATCGACCGGTGTGGCACAGTTTCGCCCGTGAGCACGTGGTTCGAGGTGACGGGTGCCGCGACCGGCCGTAGGGCCGAGCCCGCGGCCGTGACGATCGGCATGTTCGACGGGGTGCACCGCGGGCACCAGCACGTGATCGCTCGGGCTCGAGAGGCAGCTGATGGTCTGCCGACGGTCGCCGTCACCTTCGAGCCGCACCCGATGGCGGTGATCCGCCCCGACCGTGCCCCGTTGCGGCTCACCACGCTGGAGCGCCGCGTCGAGCTGCTGCACGAGCACGGTGCCGACGAGGTCCGCGTGCTCGACTTCACGCCTGAGATGGCCTCGTGGAGTCCGGAGGAGTTCGTCGACCGGGTCGTCGTCGAGGATCTGCGGGCGCGTCGGGTCGTCGTGGGGGAGAACTTCCGGTTCGGCGCCCGCGCCGCCGGCGATCCCGTCCTGCTGCGTGACCGGTGTGCCGTCCACGGCTGTGACGCCGAGTCCGTCGACCTGGTGCGGGAGGGTGAGTTCTCCTCCACGCGGGTCCGGACCCTGGTCGGCGAGGGGCGACTCCGCGAGGCTGCCGCCGTCCTGGGTCGGCCCCACGAGGTCTCAGGCATCGTCACGCCGGGAGACCAGCGGGGCCGCGACCTGGGGTTCCCGACCGCGAACGTGCCGGTCGACGCGCGCTACGCCGTGCCGAGCGACGGTGTCTACGCCGGCTGGCTCGTCACCGACGCAGAACGCTTCCCGGCCGCTGTCTCGGTCGGCAGCAACCCGACCTTCGAGGGCACGGAACGACGCGTCGAGTCCTACGTCATCGACCACGGGCACGATCTCGACCTCTACGGCCGACCGGTGCGTGTGGAGCTCCTCGAGCGGATCCGGCCCATGGAGGCATTCGACTCCGTCGACGCCCTGGTGGCCCAGATGCATGACGACGTGACGGCCACCCGCGAGGTGCTCGCGGCACCGTGACCGGCGGCGATTCGTCGTCGGAGGCCGGGCGCTGATATCCTGGACGACGCCGTGAAACGGCCACGGACTCCAGTGCCCCGGTGAACAGGCCCGGGCGCGCCGTGCAACAACACCTCTGAGGAGAACAGTGTCGAAGAAGACTGCTGCGCCTACCGTCGCAGACATGCCCAAGGCCGAGATCATCAAGCAGTACGCCACCGCCGAGGGCGACACCGGCTCCCCGGAGGTGCAGATCGCTCTGCTGACCGGTCGTATCTCGCACCTGACGGAGCACCTGAAGGAGCACAAGCACGACCACCACAGCCGCCGCGGCCTCCTGCTGCTCGTCGGCCAGCGTCGTCGTCTGCTGAACTACCTGCAGAACACCGACATCGAGCGGTACCGCTCCCTCATCGAGCGGCTCGGTCTGCGTCGCTGAGACCCTGACCAGGCGGTCGTCCTCCTCGGACGACCGCCTGTTCCACATCTGACAACTGCACATCGACCCACCCCGGACGGGAGCCAGGCACGCCGGCTCGGTCCTCGGTAGTGGCCTTCGGACTCCCTCAGGGATTCCGCGGGCCTCGATCGAAGACCGACGCACCACGAATCACCGCCTGCCTGCGTCCCGTCCCTCTCGCGAGCACGTGCTCGCCCAACGAAGGGACACCATGTCCGAGATCCACTCCACCGAGACCGTCATCGACAACGGCCGCTTCGGCCAGCGCACCGTGCGCTTCGAGACCGGTCAGCTCGCCCAGCAGGCCGCCGGCTCCGTGTCGGCGTTCCTGGACGACGACACCATGCTGCTGTCGGCCACCACGGCCGGAAAGCACCCGAAGGACCACTTCGACTTCTTCCCGCTCACGATCGACGTCGAGGAGCGCATGTACGCCGCGGGACGCATCCCCGGCTCGTTCTTCCGTCGTGAGAGACGTCCCAGCGAGGACGCCATCCTCACCTGCCGCCTGATCGACCGTCCGCTGCGTCCGACGTTCAAGAAGGGCCTGCGCAACGAGGTGCAGGTCGTCATCTCCGTCCTGGCGCTCAACCCGGACACCCCCTACGACGTGCTCGCGATCAACGCCGCCTCGGCGTCGACGCAGATCTCCGGCCTGCCGTTCTCCGGCCCGGTCGGCGCCACGCGCGTCGCGCTCATCGACGGCCAGTGGGTGGCCTTCCCCACTCACAGCCAGCTCGAGGAGGCCGTCTTCGACATGGTCGTCGCCGGTCGCATCGCCGGTGACGACGTCGCGATCATGATGGTCGAGGCCGAGTCCACCGAGGCCACGTGGGGCCTCGTGCAGGCCGGCGTCCAGGCGCCCACCGAGGAGGTCGTCGCCGGCGGTCTGGAGGCCTCCAAGACCGTCATCCGCCAGCTCTGCGAGGCGCAGGCCCAGCTGGCCGACGTGGCCGCCAAGCCGGTCCGCGAGTTCCCGATCTTCCTGGACTACCAGGACGACGTGTACGACGCCGTCGCCGCAGCCGCCTCCGGCCCGCTCGCCGAGGCGCTCACCATCGCCGGGAAGGCCGAGCGTGCCGAGCGCGAGGACGAGATCAAGGCCGACGTGCTCGACCAGCTCGCCGGACAGTTCGAGGGTCGTGAGAAGGAGATCGGTGCCGCGCTGCGCTCGGTCACCAAGAACCTGGTGCGCGAGCGGGTCCTGCGCGAGAAGGTCCGCATCGACGGCCGTGGACTCGCGGACATCCGCGAGCTCTCCGCCGAGGTCGGCGTGGTGCCGCTCACCCACGGGTCGGCGCTCTTCGAGCGTGGCGAGACCCAGATCCTCGGGGTCACCACGCTGAACATGCTCCGCATGGAGCAGCAGATCGACCAGCTGGGGCCGGAGACGCGCAAGCGCTACATGCACAACTACAACTTCCCGCCGTTCTCCACAGGTGAGACCGGCCGCGTCGGTTCGCCGAAGCGTCGCGAGATCGGCCACGGCGCGCTCGCCGGGCGTGCGCTCCAGCCGGTGCTGCCGTCGCGCGAGGAGTTCCCGTACGCCATCCGTCAGGTCTCCGAGGCGCTGAGCTCGAACGGTTCCACGTCGATGGGCTCGGTCTGTGCCTCCACGCTGGGCCTGCTGAACGCCGGTGTGCCGCTGCGCGC
>JBQGDU010000486.1:0-4631 GCA_052039245.1 Aeromicrobium sp.
GCATCACCGGAAGATCCATGGTCTGCAGCGTAGTCGGCGGCTGAGGTCGGCCTGTGCTGAACCGGCGACGCGACCTCCCTAGACTGTCGGGGTGAATCAGCCGGCCGTCCACGTGCGTGACCTCGTCATGCGCTATGGCGAGGTGACGGCCGTCGACGGTCTCTCCCTCGACGTCCCGGCCGGAACGATCACCTCGGTCCTCGGCCCCAACGGCGCCGGCAAGACCACGATCGTCGAGACCTGCGAGGGATTCCGGACGGCTCAGTCCGGCACCGTCCGCGTGCTCGGTCTGGACCCCCGCGCCGACGGTGAGCGGCTGCGCCCGCGCGTCGGCGTGATGCTGCAGTCCGGTGGCGCCTGGACGGGCTCGCGAGCCGAGGAGATGTTGCGCCACATGGCGTCGCTGCACTCCCACCCGCTCGACGTCGGGGCTCTCGTGGAACGCCTCGGACTCGGCTCCTGCGGACGCACGCCCTACCGACGACTGTCCGGTGGGCAGCAGCAGCGACTGGGGCTTGCGATGGCCGTCGTCGGGCGGCCCGAGCTGGTCTTCCTCGACGAGCCGACCGCTGGTCTCGACCCCCAGGCACGCCGTGCCACGTGGGACCTGCTCGACGACCTCCGCTCGGCCGGCGTCACCGTCGTGCTCACCACCCACTTCATGGACGAGGCAGAGGCACTGAGCGATCTCGTCCACATCGTCGACGCCGGTCGGGTGATCGCGTCGGGCACGCCTGCTCAGCTGGCCGGGGCCGGCGCACAGGGCACCATCCGCTTCAGCGCCCGGCCCGGGGTCGACGTCGCCGCCCTCATGGCGGCCCTCCCCCACGGCACCAAGGTGGAGGAGGCCGAGGCGGGCCGCTACGTCGTGAACGGCGACGTGGACCCGAGCCTGCTCGCCGCCGTCACCTCCTGGTGCGCCGGCCAGGACGTGCTCGCGTCCTCGATCCTCATCGAACGTCAGACGCTCGAGGATCGATTCCTCGACCTCACCGGGAGGAGCCTGCGATGAGCCTCGACCTCTCTCCGCGGCCAGGGCCCGCCCCGACCTCGTCGATGCTGCGCTCCCAGGCCGTCATGGAGCTGCGCCTGCTCAGCCGCAACGGCGAGCAGGTGCTGCTGACCCTCGTCATCCCCCTGCTCCTGCTGATCGCCGGCACCCGCGCCGGCGACGTCGTCGACCTCGGCCCCGGCCGGACGATCGACATCGTCACCCCGGGCGTGCTCGCGCTCGCCGTCCTCTCCACGTCCTTCACGTCGCTCGCCATCGCGACGGGCTTCGAACGGCGCTACGGCGTGCTCAAGCGGCTCGGCGCCTCACCCCTGCCGCGATGGGGGCTGCTCGTGGGCAAGATCGCGGCCATCGTCGTGGTCGAGGTGGTGCAGGTCGCCGTCCTGGTGGCCGTCGCCCTGGCCCTCGGCTGGGAGCCGACCGGCGGGGTCTCCGGCTTCCTCTGGCTCGCGGTGCTGGCAGTCCTCGGAACCGCCGCCTTCGGCGCCCTGGGGCTGCTCATCGCCGGCACCCTGCGCGCGGAGGCCACCCTCGCCGTCGCGAACCTCGTCTACGTGCTCTTGCTCGTCGGAGGCGGGCTCGTGGTCCCCCTCTCCCGACACCCCGAGGCGGTTGCGCGCCTGCTGGAGCTGCTGCCGTCCGGTGCGCTGGGCGAGGGACTCAGGACCGCGTTCGAGACGGGGTCACCAGGCCTCGTCCCGGTGGCCGTGCTCCTGGTCTGGGCCGTCACCGCCACTGTGCTGACCGCGAGGACCTTCCGATGGGAGTGAGTGACGTCATCCTGCATCCCGAGCGGCGACACGTGGTGGCCTGGGCCTGGGCCTCGCTCGTGGCCAACACGGTCATCGTGCTCACCGGCGGTCTGGTGCGGCTCACCGCGTCGGGCCTGGGCTGTCCGACCTGGCCACGATGCACCGACGAGTCCTTCGTCCCCCACGGTGAGCTGGGCCTGCACGGCGTCATCGAGTTCGGCAACCGGCTCCTCACGTACGTGCTGATCGCCGTCGCCATCGGCACGCTCGTGGCGGTCTGGCGGTGGACGGGCGGCCGTGACCTCCGGACGCTCGTGGTGGTGCTCGCCGCCGGCATCCCCTTCCAGGCCGTCATCGGCGGGATCACCGTCCTCACCAACCTCAATCCGTGGATCGTCTCGCTCCATCTCATTCTCTCGATGGGGCTGATCGCCGGCTCCACCCTCCTGCTGGTGCGGGTACGGGGCACCACCACGACCACGGCGTCGGCCACGGCGCGCCGACTGGCACTCGCCACCTCTGCCGTCCTGTGGGTGGCCGTCTACCTCGGCACCGTCGTCACCGGCAGCGGTCCGCACGCCGGCGACCTCGATGCCCCCCGGAACGGCCTCGATCCGCAGCTGTGGAGCCACGTGCACGCCGCGAGCGTCTACCTCCTGGTGGCCCTGACCCTCGCCACCTGCCTCGCACTGCGCGGCACGCCGGCGCTGCGTCCGGCCGTGTGGCTGCTCGTCGCCGAGCTCGGCCAGGGGCTCATCGGATTCGTCCAGTACCTCAACGACCTCCCCATCGCGCTCGTGGCTGCACACCTCGTGGGGGCGGGCGTCCTGGTGGCCGTCGGCACCCGGGTCCTGCTCGCGGTGCTGGGTCAGCGCGAAGCGGGTCGGAGCATCGAGACGCAGCCCTCGTCGTCGACCGGCGCCGACGTCAGCACGAACCCGCAGCGCTCGTAGAAGCTCACCGCGGCCGTGTTGGCAGCCATCACGCGGAGCTTCACCGGTCCACCGTGATCGGCCAGCAGAGCCTCGACGAGACGCCGACCGATGCCGGCGCCGCGTCGGGCCTCGGCCACCCACATCCCCACGAGCTCGTCCTCGGCGCCGTGCAGACCGGCCGTTCCGACCGGGTCGCCCTCGTCGAGGGCGACGACGGTGTGCACGGTGGTCAGCCGCTCGCGCCAGAGCGGTTCCCGATCCCAGTCGCCCGACCACCGGTGCGCCGAAGAGGCGAACGCGTCCGGCTCCTCTCGCAGGGACCTCTGCCGGACGGCGCGGAAGGTCCGCCAGGCATCAGGGCCGACGTGTCGCACCTCGACGTCGTCGGCCCCCGGGCTCATGCGCGACGCAGACGCCGGCACGGGTTGGGCAGCTCGATGCGAGAGCCCTCGGTGCGTGGTGCGCCCACCACCTGCGCCGACGCGGCCTCCGCGACCGCCACCCGCTCGGGGGAGATCTCGAGCAGCACCACACGGGTGGCGGAGCCGTCCTCGTCCACGAGCTCCCACGGCTCGATGAGGTACGAGAGGCCCACCGCGTCGAGCAGCGCCTCCGCCTCGTTCCGGTGGGACGGGTCCGCCAAGGGCGTGCCGAGCAACGTCATCGGCCGCATCCGTTCCTCGTCGACGCCGACCAGGTACCCGACGTGCTCACCGTCGACGGCTCGGTGGTGCGGCTCCCAGTCCGCGGGGATCATCCGATGAAGGGATCGACCGCGGCGGCCACGAACAGCAGCGCCAGGTAGGCGTTGGAGAAGTGGAACAGTCGCATGGGCTTGAGCACCGAGAGCTCCTCGGACTCCTGTGCCCGAGCCTTGAGGTCGTAGGCCTCGACCAGAAAGACGATGCCCAGGATGATCGCGGCGCCCGGGTAGAACCAGCCCGTGCCGGCAACCGGCCACAGCGCGATCGACGTGGCGACCATGACCCAGCTGTAGACGACGATCTGGCGAGCCACCTCGGCCGACGACGCCACCGACGGGAGCATCGGCACGTCGGCCGCGGAGTAGTCGTCGCGGTAGCGCATGGCGAGTGACCAGAAGTGCGGGGGCGTCCAGAAGAACACGACCAGGAACAGCACGACCGGGGCCCAGGCCAGCTCGTTGGTGACGGCCGTCCAGCCGATGAGCGCCGGGAAGCAGCCAGCGGCTCCGCCCCACACGATGTTCTGCGTGGTGCGCCGCTTGAGGATCATCGTGTAACCGACGACGTAGAAGACGTTGGCGGCAAGCGCGAGCGAGGCGGACAGCCAGTTGACGAAGTAGCCCAGCCACAGCGTGGAGAGCACGCCGAGCACGAGGCCGAACACCAGCGCGGACGACGTGTCGACCTTGTGCCGGGGCAGGGGCCGGCGCGCCGTCCGGCGCATCTTGGTGTCGATGTCCGCGTCCACGACGCAGTTCAGCGCATTGGCGCTGCCGGCCGACAGCGTCCCGCCCACGACGGTCGCGACCACCAGCCACAACGGCGGCACGTCGCGCGCCGCGAGGAACATCACCGGCACGGTGGTCAGGAGCAGCAGCTCGATGATCCGCGGCTTCATGAGCGCGACGTACGCACCGACGACGTCACGCACTCCAGGGGACGCGGCGTCGCGCGCCGACGTCGAGCCGGAGGTGCGTGCCGGGTCGGAGGAGGACGTCGCGGCAGGGACGTCGTCACGCAGGGCACTCACGTAGAGAAGTCTAAGCCCACGCGAGTAGGCTCGACCCGACGGCATCGACCTGCTCATCCTCACACCCGTAGGAGCACGACATCGTGACCTCGACCCCCGCCGCACTCGACTGGACCGAGCTCGACCAGAAGGCGGTGGACACCGTCCGTCTGCTGGCCGCCGACGCCGTGGAGAAGGTCGGCAACGGCCACCCCGGCA
>JBQGDU010000487.1:0-5327 GCA_052039245.1 Aeromicrobium sp.
AGAAGCCCCGGCCTCCGCAGCCCGAGGACCAGTCCCGCGAGCGCGAGCGCGACCAGGTGCGCTGCGAGGACCGGACCCTCGACACGGTGCGCGAGCCGAGCACCCGGTCGACGACCTTCGACCCCGCCTCGTGGACGTGGAAGCCCACCGCCTGGACGGACTGGACCCCGATCGGCACCGTCTCGCGACCCGCGACGGTCGAGGACTGCGCCGACGGCCCGAAGCCTCCTGCCGTGGAGGAGGAGGAGAGCTCCACTGAGCAGGAGTGCGAGGACACCGAGCGCACCGTCGAGCGGACGACCTCGACGTGGGACTTCATCCTCGACTGGTCCACCGGCAGGTGGGTCGAGGACGCCGAGCCCACCGTCGTGACCACCACGACGACCGAGGCCGTCGATCCGGTGCCGTGCCCCGGTCCGCCCGCACCTCCGGAGCCGGAGAGCCCGGCGTCCGAGACGCCGCCGGCGGGGTCCCGCTCAGCCGTCCTGCCGGACACCGGCGGCACCGGCCTCGAGCCGCTCGTCGCCGGCGCCCTCGCGCTGGCCGGTGGTGCAGCACTCGTGCTGCACGGCGGACTTCGCCGCCGGGGTGAGCAGAGCTCCTGACGACGACGGCCGGGTGGGGTGCCTCAGCGCCCCACCCGGCCGGTTCGTGCGTCGAGGCTCAGCTCTGGCCCTGCTGGGCGACCTGACGGCCCTCCGAGGGCTGGATGATGACGAAGCCGCGCCCGGTGAACGCCACCTGGAACGCCTCGCCGGAACCGCGTCCGACGAGGGAACCGGCCGTGAAGCTCGTCTTGACCGACGTCTGCAGGTCCGTGGACCAGGCCACCAGCGCCTGGGCGTCGGCGAAGGTCGGCGCCTCACCCGCGTCGAGGGCCACCGGCTCCCCGTCGGAGGTGACCGCGACCCAGCCCGTGCCACGCAGCGTCGTGTTGAACAGACCGCCGGCCGCCATGCTGCCGCCCTTGACCCGCTCGACGTTCCAGTCCAGCGACGCCGAGAAGGCCAGGACGCTGTGGCCGCTCACCGAGAGCCCGCTGTTGGTGATCTCGATGATGTGGACGTGCTTGGCCTCGTCGGCGAGGAAGACGTCGCCGCTGCCGCTCACCTGCATGAGGGACAGACCCTCACCCGTCAGCGCCTTCTTGATGAAGCGACCGGCACCGCCGCCCTGGTAGGCGAAGTCGACGTTGCCCTGGTAGCCGACCATCGCTCCCTGCTTGGCCAGGAAGGGCTGGTCGATGCGGACCCGGAGCATCCGGGTGTTCTGCACCTGCGGCCCCGTGCCGGAGACCTCTCGGTACGTCCCGTCCACCAGGTCGCCCGTGAGTCCGCCACCGGTCGGGCGGTCCTGGCTCGGCTGTCCCTGGGGGCCCTGTCCCTGAGTGCCCTGTTCCGGCCGGGCCTGCTCCGGCTGCGCGTGCCGGGCCTGCTGCGGCTGGGCCTGCTGCGGCTGGGCCTGCTGCGGCTGGGCCTGCTGGGGTTGGGCCTGCTGGGGTCGAGCCTGCTGCGGAGGCGCCGCGACCAACGGATCCACGGACATCTGCCCTCGGTCGCTGACGTGCTCGGTCCACCGCGTGCCGTCCCAGTACCGCAGCTCGTGCCGTCGTTGCGGGTCCTGACGCCATCCGGCTTCGCTCATGATGTTCCCTGGCTCTCTGTCTGGTCGGTCGGTCTCGCGCTGATCAGTCGATCTCGCGCTTGAGGATCTTGCCGGTCGCCGTCATCGGCAGCTCCTCGCGGAACTCCACGATGCGGGGGTTATTGTAGGCCGCGAACTGCTCCTTGGCCCACTCGAGCACGTCGCTCTCGGTGACGTCGTCGTGGTCCTTCTCCTTCACGACGACCGCCTTGATCTCCTCACCGTGCGACTCGTGCGGGACGCCGATGACCGCCACCAGCGAGACCGCCGGGTGGGTCATCAGCACCTCCTCGAGCTCGCGCGGGTACACGTTGTACCCGCCGCGGATGATCATGTCCTTCGAGCGGTCGACGATGTAGTAGAAGCCGTCGGCATCCTTGCGGGCCAGGTCGCCGGAACGGAACCAGCCGTCCCGGATCGCCTCGTCGGTGGCCTCGGGGCGGTTGTAGTAGCCCTTCATGATGTTGTGGCCCTTGATGGCGATCTCGCCCACCGGACCCTTGCCGTCCTCGCCGATCTCACCGGAGACCTCGCCCCAGTTCTCATCGATGAGCTTCATCTCCACCCCGGGGATGGGAGTGCCGATCGACCCGACCCTGACCTCTTCACCCCACGGCGCGAACGAGGCGACCGGCGAGGTCTCCGAGAGACCGTAGCCCTCCAGGATCGTGACCCCGAACTTGTCGGCGAAGGACTTGTGCACCTCACCCGGCAGCGCAGAGCCGCCCGCGGCCGCCACCCGGAGGGTCTCGGCGAGGGAGGAGACGTCGATGCTCGCGTCCTCCGCGAGGGCGCCGAGCAGACCCCAGTACATCGTGGGGACGCCCGCGAAGTAGGTGACCTGCTCCTTCAACATGAGGCCGAGCGCGGCCTGCGCCTCGAAGCGCGGCAGCATGACGATCGTGCCGCCGTAGGCCAGGCCACCGTTCTGGATCACCGTCTGGCCGAAGGAGTGGAACAGCGGCAGCACGCACAGGTAGGTGTCGGGGTTCTCCTCGTCGGCACCGAACAGCGCCTCGCCGGCCAGCGCGTTGTCCCGCATGTTGCGGTGCCGCAGCTCCGCACCCTTGGGCTGGCCCGTGGTGCCGGAGGTGTAGAGGATGACGGCCGTGTCGTCGTCGTCGGTCTCGACCGTGGAGAACGTCGGCGGCTGCTGCGCCACGAGCGGACCGAAGAACTCCGGCGGCTCCATGGGCTCCGGCGCCGCGGAGTCCAGCTTGATGAGGAAGAAGTCCTTGCAGGCGTCGACGGCCTGGAAGCCCTCCCACGCGGCGTCGCCGATCGGCAGCTCCGGCGTGCCCTCGAACGCGAAGTAGGCCTTGGCATCGGAGTCGTCCAGGTGGTAGGCCACCTCGCGCGGCTTGAGCAGCACGTTGAGCGGCACGACCGTCGCCCCGGCCTTGAGGATCCCGTAGTACACGATCGTGAAGTACGGCAGGTTGGGGCACGACAACGCGACCTTGTCACCCGGCTCGATCCCACGAGAGACCAGCAGGTTCGCCACCTGGTTCGCGGCACCGTTCACCTGCGCATAGCTCAGGCGCGAGTCACCGAAGACGATGGCGGTGCGGTCGGCGTACTTCTGGGCTGAGCCCTCCAGCAGAGCGGCGAGATTGGCCACGGTCTTCCTCCAGGGTCTGTGACGGGACTCTCAGCCTAGGACACCCCCGAGCATCCGGATACCGGCGGTAGCCGGAGGCCGTCGACGTCAGAACCGCTCGCCCGTGAGCTGCTCGTACGCCTGCACGTACCGCTCCCGCGTGCGCTCGACGACCTCGGCCGGCAGCGACGGGGGCGGGTCGTCGCCGTGGCGGTCCCAGCCGGAGCCGGGCGAGGTCAACCAGTCGCGCACGAACTGCTTGTCGTAGGACGCCTGGGCACGACCCGGCTGGTAGGTGTCCGCGGGCCAGAACCGTGAGGAGTCGGGCGTGAGCACCTCGTCGCCGAGGACGATGGTGCCGTCCGGCCGGGCGCCGAACTCCAGCTTCGTGTCGGCCAGGACGATGCCGCGGGAGCGGGCGAGCCGCTCGGCGCGCGCGTACACCGCGAGGGTCAGCTCGCGCAGCCGCTCGGCGACCTCCGCACCCACCGTCGCCACCACGTGCTCGAAGTCGACGTTCTCGTCGTGCTCGCCGATCTCGGCCTTCGTCGCCGGGGTGAAGATCGGTTCCGGCAGGCGCGAGCCGTCGACCAGCCCGTCAGGCAGAGGAACGCCACAGACCTCGCCGGTCTCCTGGTAGTCCTGCAGCCCGGACCCGGTGAGGTAGCCGCGCACGACGCACTCGACGGGGAACATGTCGAGCCGCTCCACGACGAGCGCCCGGCCCCGCACCTGCTCCGGGACCTCGGTGGAGAGCACGTGGTTCGGCACGAGGTCGGCCAGCTGGTCGAACCACCACGTCGACATGCGGGTGAGGATCTCGCCCTTGTCGGGGATTCCGGGGCTCAGTCCGAAGTCGTAGGCCGAGATGCGGTCCGAGGCCACCATGAGCAGGTCGCCGGACTCGAGCTCGTAGAGGTCACGCACCTTGCCGGAGTGCAGGTGCACCGCACCCGGGACGTCGAGAGTCACGCCGACAGCCTAGTGCCCCACCACGCTCTCCCCCCGATCGCGGTTTACCAGGTTCAGTGGGGACCCCGACACGTCTCACGGAAGATCTGCCCAGTGATGTGCGAACGTGCCGTGTGGAGTCGCGTCTCACCGTCTCGCGCGCTTCTCGACGCGGGAGTTCGGCGGCCGAGCGGCGGGCAGCGCCGTCACGATCCGATGTCTCGGGGCAAGCCCGCGCTCCTCGCGGCAAATCTGGCCGGAGGGGCGCCAGCTTGCCTACTGAACCTGGTAAACCGCAGTGGTGGGGACAGCCTCAGAGGATGGAGCCGGGCGAGTAGGCCGCGCCCTCCGGGTCGGTGGCGACGAGCTGCTCGACACGGGCGACGACGTCGGCCACCTGCTGCGTCGCGGCCCCGGTGAACTCCAGCGGCGCGGCGACGAGCGAGGCGAGGTCGGCCTCGGTGAGGGCGAGACGCTCATCCGCGGCGAGACGGGCGAAGAGGTCGTTCTCGCTCGCCCCCTTCTCGCGCATCGCGAGGGCGACGGCGACGGCGTGCTCCTTGATGGCCTCGTGCGCCTCCTCGCGGCCCACCCCGGCCCGGACCGCCGCCATGAGCACCTTCGTCGTGGCGAGGAAGGGCAGGTAGCGGTCGAGCTCGCGCTGGACGACGGCCGGGAACGCCCCGAACTCCTCCAGCACCGTCAGGAACGTCTCGAACAGACCGTCCGCGGCGTAGAAGGCGTCGGGCAGCGCCACGCGGCGCACCACCGAGCAGGAGACGTCGCCCTCGTTCCACTGGTCCCCGGCCAGCTCGCCGACCATGGAGGCGTAGCCGCGCAGGATGACGGCGAGGCCGTTGACCCGCTCGCACGAGCGCGTGTTCATCTTGTGCGGCATGGCACTGGAGCCCACCTGACCGGGGGCGAAGCCCTCGGTGACGAGCTCGTTGCCGGCCATCAACCGCACCGTCGTAGCGAGGTTGGAGGGAGCGGCGACGAGCTGCACGAGCGCCGTGACGACGACATAGTCCAACGAGCGCGGGTACACCTGGCCGGTCGCGGTGAACACGCCGCCGAAGCCGAGGTGGCCGGCGACCCGCTCCTCCAGCTGTCGCAGCCGGTCCGCGTCCCC
>JBQGDU010000488.1:0-2559 GCA_052039245.1 Aeromicrobium sp.
GGGATGAGCTTCTCGGCCACCTCCGGGTCGTCGACGGTCTTGCGGATGTAGTCCGAGACCTTGTTCTCCACGAGCCGGGTGATGCCCTGCGCCGGGCCGGTGAAGCCGAGCTGGGTCGCCTCGTTGAACCAGTACAGGGCGTTGCGGTACGCCCGGGTGCCGCCCGGGACCTTCTGCAGCACCGAGGCCTTGCGGCCCGTGATGTCGTGGTTGAACTTGGGCACGACCCAGGGGGCGGTGCGCTGGTAGACGTCGAGCTGCGCGACGTCGCCGACGATCTGCGGGATGAACTGGATGGCGCTGGCCCCGGTGCCGACGACGGCCACCTTCTTGCCGGTGAGGTCGACGTCGTGGTCCCACTGGGCGGAGTGGAAGCGGGGGCCCTCGAAGGTCTCGGCGCCGGGCAGCTCGGGGACGTTGGGGATGTGCAGGCCGCCGATGCCGGAGACGAGCACGCGGGTCTCGTAGGTCTCCTTGCTCGTGGTCACGGTCCAGCGGAGCGTCTGCTCGTCCCAGGTGGCGCCGGTCATCTCGGTGTCGAAGTGGATGGCGTCGTACAGACCGTGCTTGGCCGCGACCTTGCGCATGTACTCCCAGATCTCCGGCTGCGCGGAGTACTCGCGGCTCCAGCCGGGGTTGAGCTCGTAGGAGAACGAGTACATGTGGCTCTGGACGTCGCACTCGGCACCGGGGTAGGTGTTGTCGCGCCACGTGCCGCCGACGTCGTCGGCCTTCTCGATGACGACGAAGTCGGTGCGGCCGGACTCGCGCAGCTTCATGGCCATGCCCATGCCCGAGAAGCCGGTGCCGACGATCAGGATGTCTGTGGAGATCACCTTTCGGATACTATCGGTATCTGAGCGGTGTGCCAAGGTGGTGTCCGTGACATCGAAGGAGATCGGGTGACCGTCGACCAGGAACGCCTGAGCCGGGCCGAACGTCAGGCGCAGACTCGCGAGCGCCTCGTGGAGGTGGCCCGAGAGCTCTTCCTCGACGTCGGTTACAACGCGACGTCGCTGGACAAGGTGGCCGTGGCCGCCGGGTTCTCCAAGGGCGCCGTCTACTCCAACTTCGACGGCAAGGAACAGCTCTGCATGGCGGTGCTGGACACCATCCACGAGGAGCAGATGGAAGGCGTCGTGGCCGCCTTCACCGTCGACGCCGACATCGACGGGCGCATCGACGCCTTCGCCGAGTGGGCGCGGGAGAAGCTCGGCCATCCGCGCTGGACGGCGCTGGAGGTCGAGTTCGCGGCGGTGGCGCGCACGAGCCCGTGGGTGGCGGGTGAGCTCGTCAAGCGGCATCGCTCGCTCGTCGAGGCCGCCGCGCGGCTCATCGAGGCCGTGACGTCCGACGCGGGCATCGCCCTCGACATGCAGGCCCGCAAGGCCGCCGTGGCGCTGCTCAGCCTGGGCATCGGCCTCGGAGCGATGCGCTCACTGGACGCCGAGCTCGACGTCGACGTCTTCGCCGAGACGATGCGGGCCCTGCTGCGTGGTGGGGGTCGCGACGGACGCCTCTGAGCGTCCCGGCACCCACCACGGTTCTCGCCCGCTCCCCCCGACCAACGAACCGTGGTGAGCAGGGGAGAACCATGCCACGTCCCCTGATTCCCATGAACTGATGGGAATCAGGAGGCGGGTGAGGCGGGCGGGCTCAGTACCCGCCGTTCTCCTTGAACCGCTCGATGCTGCGCTGCACCTCGGCCTCGGCCTCGGCGCGACCGGTCCAGGTGGAGCCCTCGACGGACTTGCCGGGCTCGAGGTCCTTATAGACGGTGAAGAAGTGCTCGATCTCGAGCCGGTCGAACTCGGCGACGTGGTGGATGTCGCGGAGGTGCTCCTGACGCGGGTCGGTCGCCGGCACGCAGAGCACCTTGTCGTCACCGCCGGCCTCGTCGGTCATCCGGAACATGCCGATCGTGCGGCACGTGATGACGCAGCCGGGGAACGTCGGCGACGGCAACAGCACGAGGGCATCCAGCGGGTCACCGTCCATGCCCAGCGTGTCGTCGATGAAGCCGTAGTCCGCCGGGTACTGGGTGGCGGTGAACAGGGTGCGGTCGAGGCGGATGCGGTGGTCCTTGTGGTCCACCTCGTACTTGTTGCGCTCGCCCTTGGGGATCTCAACGGTCACATCGAAAATCACGTCGCTGGGCCTTCCGGAGTCTCTGGCGGTGTGGCCCTAGTCTGGCCCATGTGAGTCGTCGCCGGGACAAGAGGGGGCGCGGTGGCGCCGTGCGGGCCTCGGCCGCCGTCGCCGTCCTCCTCGCGGTCGTCGTGGTGGCGGTGGCGGCCCTGTGGAGCACCGGCCGGCTGAACGCCGTCGTCTGCGGCGGGCCGTGCGGTGACTAGGCCGTCGCCGCACCGGCCGGTCTCGAGGCCGACCCGCGGCTCGGGGCGACGGCGCAGCTCGACCCCGTCGCGGGTGAGGTGGATGCCGCCGCCGTGCAGGACGCCGTGTCCGGACCGCTCGACGATGCCGACCTGGGCAGCCGAGTGGGGCTCTCCGTCGTCGACCCCGCCTCGGGGGAGGAGGTGCTGCGCACCGGCCCGGAGG
>JBQGDU010000489.1:0-5439 GCA_052039245.1 Aeromicrobium sp.
GAGCACCTCGCGCGCAACCGCGTTGACCTTGCTGCGCAGCCGGATGGCGTGCGACGGCGCGGGACGACGCAGGTCGAGGTAGCGGTGCTTCAGACGCGCCTCCTCCCCGACCTCCACGTGCTCGTCGATCGGGAACGGCAGGGGAGCCGATGCGCTGAGGATCTCGACGTCGTCGGCGTCGATCTCGATCTCACCGGTGGGGATGGCCGGGTTCTCGTTGCCGTCCGGTCGACGACGGACCGTCCCGGTGACCTTGAGGCAGTACTCGGCACGCAGCTGGTGCGCCACCTCCTCACGGACGACGACCAGCACGACGCCGCTGGCCTCGCGCAGGTCGATGAAGGCGACGCCGCCGTGGTCGCGCCGGCGCGCCACCCATCCGGCGAGGGTGACCTGGTCGCCGACGTTGGCGGCGTTCAGGCTTCCGGCGTCATGGGTGCGGATCACTGGGTGGTCTCCTCGGGTCGAACGGTCGTGGGGGCGATGATGCTGGGCGCGAGGTCGGCGTCGGGGGGCGACCAGGTGGCAGGGTCGATGCCGACCTGCTCCCCGGTGCGGATGTCCTTGACCTCGACGGCCTCGCCGGACGAGGGGGCCGAGGGGAACAGAACGTACGGGATGCCTCGACGCTCGGCATGACGGATCTGCTTGCCCAGCTTCTGGGCGCTGGGGGCGACCTCGACGGCGATACCCCGCGCTCGCAGTGTGGCCGCGAGAGCGTCGCTCTCGGCCCGATGCGTCTCCTCGGGCACGACGACGAGCGCTGCGGAGGGCACGCTCCGCGAGGCGGTGAGACCGTCGGCGAACAGCGGCGCCAACAGTCGGGAGACGCCGAGCGAGATGCCCACCCCAGGGTAGGTGTTGCGGTTGTCGCGGGCGAGCTCGTCGTACCGACCACCTGAGCAGACGGACCCGAGAGCCTCGTAGCCGGCCCTGCGGGTCTCGAAGACGGTGCCGGTGTAGTAGTCCAGGCCGCGGGCGATGCGTAGGTCGACGACGACGTCGGCCCCCTCGATCCCGGCACACCCCTCGATGACCCGGACGAGCTCGTCGAGTCCTTCGGCGAGCAGGTCGTGCTCGACGCCGAGCTCCTGCACCTGCGCGACGAACGATGTGTCGGGCGCACTGATCGTGGACAGCGCGAGGGCCGCGTTCGCCTGCTTCTCATCGAGCCCTGCCTCCAGAAGAAGAGCCCGGACCGCGTCGACGGACAGCTTGTCCAGCTTGTCCACCACCTGCATCACCGTCGTCGGTTCGGCGATGCCGAGGCCGAGGTAGAAGCCCTCGAGCACCTTGCGGTTGCTCACCTGCAGCGTCAGCCGCGGGACGGGAAGGCCCGAGAGCGCCTCGGCCATGACCCGCGCGACCTCGACGTCGAAGTGGAACGGCAGGACGTCGCGGGCGACGATGTCGATGTCGGCCTGCGTGAACTCGCGGAAGCGTCCCTGCTGCGGGCGTTCACCGCGCCACACCTTCTGCACCTGGTAGCGCCGGAACGGGAAGTCCAGGTCGTTGGCGTTCTCGACGACATAGCGGGCGAACGGGACCGTGAGGTCGAAGTGCAGCGCGAGCGCATCGGCACCGGTGGGCTCGTCGTCGGCCTGCAGCCGACGCACGGCGTAGACCTCCTTGTCGATCTCCCCCTTGCGCAGCAGCTGCTCCACGGGCTCGACCGCGCGCGTCTCCAGGTTCGCGAACCCGTGCAGCTCGAAGACCCGACGCAGGTGGTCGAGGACCTGCTGCTCGACGATGCGCTGGCTCGGCAGCCACTCCGGGAAGCCGGACAGACGCGTCATGCGTCGATCCCCTGCAGGAACTGGTTGGTGGCGCGCTCGCGTCCGACGGACGTCTGCGGCCCGTGCCCGGGCAGCACGACGACGTCGTCGGCCAGCGGCAGCACGACGTCGCGCAGACTGTCGAGCATCTTCTCGTGGGAGCCGCCGGTGAGGTCGGTCCGGCCGATGGAGCCGGCGAACAGGAAGTCGCCGGAGAACATCACCTGGGAGACGTCCTCCGGACCGTCCCAGTCCAGGCGGTAGACGACGGTGCCCGGGGTGTGACCGGGCGCGTGGTCCACCGTGAGACGCAGACCGTCCACCTCGATGACTGCTCCGTCGACGGCATCGCGGACGTCGGACGGCTCGGCGAAGTCGGGGGTCTCGTGCATGCCCAGCTGGGCTCGGAGCATCGCCGCGGACTCTCCGGAGATCGCCGCCATCGGATCGCTCAGCAGGTGCCGGTCGTCGGGGTGGATCCAGACCGGGGCGTCGAACTCCGCCGCGACGTCCTGTGCGCACCACATGTGGTCGAAGTGCCCGTGGGTGACGAGCACCGCCCGCACGTCCAGGTTGTGCTCGCGGACCACCTGGCGCAGGCCGTCCATGGCCTCCATGCCGGGGTCGACGACGGCGCATCCGGTGCCCGGTCCGCGAGACACGACGTAGCAGTTCGCCTGCAGCGGTCCGGCCGGGAAAGACGTGAGCAGCACGCCCGTCAGCGTACGCGAGTCCACTCATCGACCCGGCGGGCGAGTCCGTCCGGTCCGGGCACCTTCGACTGGCCCTAGACTGTCGACCATGAGTTCTGTGGCCGAGCACCCATGGGGACGCGTCGACGCCGAGGGAAACGTGTACGTCAAGACCGGCGACGCCGAGCGTCTCGTCGGCCAGTGGCTCAGCGGCGACCCGCAGGAGGGCATCGCCTTCTACGAGCGTCGCTTCGAAGGTCTGAAGACCGAGGTCGAGCTGCTGGAGAAGCGTCTCACCGGCGGCGCGCTCTCCCCCGACGACGCCGCCAAGGCTGTGGCGAAGGTTCGAGCCGAGGTCACCGACGCGTCTGCGCTGGGTGATCTCGCGGCGCTGGAGAAGCGACTCGAGGCCTTGGAACCCGCGATCGCCAAGCAGCGCGAGGAGCGCAAGGCTGAGCGTGAGGCGAAGCAGGCCGAGGCCGCCACGGCCAAGGAACGCATCGCCGCGCGGGCCGAGAAGATCGCCGAGGGCAGCGACTGGCGCAGCGGCGCCGACACGCTGCGCGCGCTCCTGGATGAGTGGAAGGCGCTCCCCCGGCTCAGCAAGAAGGCCGACGACGAGCTCTGGCACCGGTTCAGCTCCGCCCGCAGCACCTACACCAAGCGACGCAAGGCCCACTTCGCAGAGCAGAACACCCAGCGCGAGGCGGCCGCCAAGGTCAAGGAGAAGCTCATCGTCGAGGCCGAGGCGTTGTCCTCGTCCACGGAGTGGGGTCCGACGTCGGGCGCCTATCGCGAGCTGATGAATCGCTGGAAGGCTGCCGGGCCGGCCCCGCGCAACGTCGAGGACAAGCTCTGGAAGCGGTTCCGCGCCGCACAGGACGTGTTCTTCGCCGCTCGCACCGAGGCCAACGCCGCCCAGGACCAGGAGTTCGCTGCCAACGCCGAGGTCAAGGAGGGCATCCTCGTCGAGGCCGAGGCGCTCCTGCCGATCACCGACCTCGAGGCCGCACGCAAGGCGTGGCACTCGATCGCCGAGCGGTGGGAGGCGGCCGGGAAGGTGCCGCGCGACCGCATCAAGGAGCTCGAGGGCCGTCTGCGCACCGTCGAGCAGGCCATCCGCTCGGCCGGTGAGCAGGAGTGGAAGCGCACCGACCCGGAGAAGTCGGCCCGCGCCGATGACATGATCGGCAAGCTGCAGCAGGCCATCGACGAGACGCGTGAGTCCCTCGAGAAGGCACAGGCGTCCGGCAATGCCAAGAAGGCGAAGGAGCTCGAGGACAAGCTCGCCTCCCAGGAGTCGTTCCTCGCGATGGCGCAGAAGGCCGCCTCCGACTTCGGCTGACTCCTCCGCGCTTGACGAACGATGCATCACGCCCACCCGGGCCGGGACGGACGATGATGCATCGAGCCCGCGGGAACGAACGATGATGCACGGGGGCGGCCTGGTGGGCCGGGTGCATCATCGATGCGTCCCTGCTGGTCCGCGAGTCCGCGAACGGTCCGACATTCGGCCGTGGCGTGCGGCGCGATGCATCGTCGTGCGTTCACCCGCCCCGACGCTGCACCCCGTCCTACCCGGCGCAATGCATCATCCTTCGTCCCACCGGGAGATCGAAGGCTGAGGTCGGCGGCTACTGCGTGATGCGGTAGACGTCGAAGACGCCCTCGACGCCGCGGACGGCCCGCAGGACGTGCCCGAGGTGCTTCGGGTCGGCCATCTCGAAGGTGAACTTCGACAGCGCGACGCGGTCGCGTCCGGTGCTGAGGGCCGCCGACAGGATGTTGACGTGCTGGTCGGAGATGATCCGGGTGATGTCGCTGAGCAACCGCGGACGATCGAGCGCCTCCACCTGGATGGCGACGAGGAAGGTGCTCTGCGACGTCGGGGCCCAGCTGACGTCGACGAGCCGTTCGGGCTGACTGCGCAGGGACTGCAGGTTGACGCAGTCGTCGCGGTGCACCGAGACCCCGGACGTCCGGGTCACGAACCCCTCGATCTCATCCCCCGGGACCGGGGTGCAGCACCGCGCCAGCTTGACCATGACGTCGCCGCCGAGCCCGGCCACGACGACGCCCGCCTCGCCGGACTCGGGCCGGGCACGTCGTGTGGTGGCCGACGGAAGCGTCGTTCCCTCGGCGAGATCCTCCTCAGCGCCCTCGCGTCCACCGGCGAGCGCGATGACCCGTTCGACGACGTGCTGCGCTCCGACGTTGTTCTCGCCCACCGCGGCGTAGAGCGCGGACACGTCGGCGAGGTTCAGCTCCTTGGCGACCGTGTCCAGGGCCTCGTGCTTGAAGATGCGGTGCAGCGGCAGGTTCTCCTTGCGCATCTGCTTCGCGATGGACTCACGACCGCGCTCGATCGCCTCCTCGCGCCGCTCCTTCGTGAACCACTGACGGATCTTGTTCCGAGCACGCGGGCTCTTGACGAAGTCGAGCCAGTCGCGGCTGGGTCCGGCGTCGGGCGACTTGGAGGTGAAGACCTCCACGACGTCGCCGGTCTTCAGCTCCGACTCCAGCGACACCAACCGACCGTTGACGCGCGCCCCGATGCAGGCGTGGCCCACCTCGGTGTGGACGGCGTAGGCGAAGTCGACCGGGGTGGCGTGCTCCGGCAGCTGCATGACGTCGCCCCGAGGGGTGTAGGCGTAGACGCCCGCGCTGTTCATCTCGAACCGCAGGGTGTCGAGGAAGTCGACGGAGTCCTCGGTCTCGGACTGCCAGTTCATCAGCTCGCGCAGCCACACCATGTCGTCGCCGATGGGGGCGGACTTCTCACCGGTCCGGGTGGCCTTGGCGGTGGCGTCCTGCTTGTACTTCCAGTGCGCAGCGACACCGTACTCGGCCCGACGGTGCATCGCGTGGGTGCGGATCTGCAGCTCGACGGGCTTGCCCTGCGGGCCGATGACGGTGGTGTGCAGCGACTGGTACATGTTGAACTTCGGGACGCTGATGTAGTCCTTGAAGCG
>JBQGDU010000490.1:0-1516 GCA_052039245.1 Aeromicrobium sp.
CCAGCTGGGCGCTGAGGCGTCCGAGGCCTTCGAGGACGCCCGGACGCGCATCGGTGCGTTCATCGGGGCGCCCCGGCGCGAGGAGGTCGTCTTCACCAAGAACGCCTCCGAGGCGCTCAACCTCCTCGCGCGGGTCCTCGGCGACGCCGCGACGGTGGCTGCCGGGGACGAGGTGGTCATCTCCGAGATGGAGCACCACTCCAACATCGTGCCCTGGCAGCTGCTCTGCGAGCGCACCGGAGCGACCTTGCGTTGGTTCGGCGTCACCGATGACGGCCGGCTCGACCTGGACCAGCTCGACTCGCTGGTCACCGAGCGCACCAAGGTCGTCTCGCTGACCTGGGTCTCCAACATGCTGGGCACCATCAACTCGCTCGAACCCGTCATCGCCCGCGCGCGCGAGGTCGGGGCGCTCGTGGTGGTGGACGCGTCCCAGGCCGTGCCCCAGCTCCCGGTCGACGTGGCCGACCTCGGCGCGGACTTCGTGGCGTTCACCGGCCACAAGATGGTCGGACCCACGGGCATCGGCGTGCTGTGGGGGCGGTACGACCTCCTGGCAGCGCTTCCGCCGTTCCTCGGTGGTGGCGAGATGATCGAGACCGTCTCCATGGAGCGCTCGACCTTCGCCGCGCCGCCGGCCCGGTTCGAGGCCGGAACCCCGCCCATCGCCCAGGCCGTCGGCCTGGCGGCCGCGGCCGACTATCTGGACACCCTCGGGATGGACAACGTCGCGGCGCACGAGCAGGCGATCACGACCTACGCCCTGGAACGTCTGGCCGAGGTCGACGGCCTGCGGATCGTCGGACCGGCGGAGCCGGTCATGCGAGGTGGGGCGATCAGCTTCACGCTCGGTGACGTCCACCCGCACGACGTCGCGCAGCTGCTGGACTCTCGCGGTGTCGCCGTGCGAGCCGGCCACCACTGCGCCAAGCCGGCTCACCGGCGGTTCGGCGTGCAGTCCACTACCCGGGCGTCGTTCTACCTCTACACGACCGAGGCGGAGATCGACGCGCTCGTGGACGGCCTGCGGTACACCCAGCAGTACTTCGGGAGGCGCTGATGGATCCCTCTGCGATGGACACGCTGTACCAGGAGATCATCCTGGACCACTACAAGAACCCCCACGGCGCCGGACTGCGCGAGCCGTACGAGGCCGAGACCCATCACGTCAACCCGACCTGCGGCGACGAGATCACACTGCGGGTGCACCTCGACGGCGGCACCGTCAGCGACGTCTCGTACGCCGCGGAGGGCTGCTCCATCAGCCAGGCCTCCGCGTCGGTGCTGTACGACCTCGTCGCCGGCAAGGACGTCGACGGCGCGCTGGCGACGCTCGAGGAGTTCCAGGCCCTCATGCAGGGGCGCGGCCAGGTGGAGCCGGACGAGGAGGTGCTGGAGGACGGCATCGCCTTCGCCGGCGTCGCCCAGTTCCCCGCCCGAGTGAAGTGCGCACTGCTGTCCTGGATGGCATTCAAGGACGCCACCTCCCAAGCCGTCGCCGCCCGCACCTGACCCC
>JBQGDU010000491.1:0-2625 GCA_052039245.1 Aeromicrobium sp.
CGCTCGGACCAGATCGCCCGAAACGACCACGTACCACCCGTTGCGTCCTTTAACATTCACTCGGCGTTCATGGTCCGGACAAGTTTTGACCCGGATGAGCATGGGCTCCATCCTGGGTTGTGGCCCTCGAGACGAAGGGAGCGGTCATGCGGTCCACGCTGGTGTACGCGCTGCGGCGCGGTCGCGTGGGAGTACTGGCTCTCCTGGACGGCGCAGCCTGGCTGGTGGCCATCACGGTCGCGGTGATGCTGCGGCTGGACACGATGCGGTTAGCCCCTGAGCTCCTCCTGCAGGACGCCGGCGGGGCGGTCCCGGTCTACGGCGTGCTGGCTCTGGCACTCGGCGCCACCGTTCTCCACGTGTGCCTGGCGTGGCTGCTGAAGCTGCACCAGGGCCGGCACGTGATCGGTGGGTTCGAGGAGATGGTGGCGCTCGGCACCGTCATGGCCCTCACGGGCGCGGTGATCGGCCTCGTCAACGGGCTCGGCGCCCAGCTGGTCCCTCGCACCTCGATGCTGGTGGCCGCGGTGATCGCCTTCACGCTGTGCGCCTGGCCGCGGGCCGCCTGGCGCACGATCGTGGTGCAGGCCTCTCCTGCCGCGGCAGGCGTCGCCCCCAGCGCCCGGACCATCGTGGCCGGCGCAGGGGAGGCCGGGCGGGAGCTGGTGCGCAGCATGCAGCGCGACCCGTTGCGCACGTGGTCACCGGTGGCCTTCGTGGACGACGACCGCCGCAAGAAGCACTTCCGACACCGTGGCGTCTCCGTCCGCGGCACCACCGACGATCTACGGCGCGTCGTGGCGGCCACGGACGCCACGAGCCTCATCATCGCGATGCCCAGCGCCCACTCCGAGGACATCTCGCGGATCTACGACCTCGCCCGTGCCGCGGACCTCGACGTCAAGGTGCTGCCCAGCGTCAACGAGCTGCTGGACGGCAACGTCTCCCTCGCCGACGTGCGCGACGTCTCCCCCGCCGATCTCCTCGGCCGGCACCAGGTGGAGACGGACATGACCGCGATCGCGCAGTACCTGAACGGCCGACGCGTGCTGGTCACCGGCGCGGGCGGCTCCATCGGGTCGGAGCTGTGCCGGCAGATCCGACGATTCCTGCCGGCGTCCCTCGTCATGCTCGACCGTGACGAGTCCGCCCTCCACGCCCTGCTGCTGAGCCTCGACGGGCAGGCCAATCTGGAGTCTCCCGACGTCGTGCTGGCGGACATCCGTGACGCCGCGCGTCTTCATGAGGTGTTCGACCACCATCGACCGGACGTCGTGTTCCACGCGGCGGCGCTCAAGCACGTCAACATGCTGGAGCAGTACCCGGCCGAGGCGGTCAAGACCAACGTGCTCGGCACCCTCAACGTTCTGGAGGCAGCCGAGCGGTCCGGAGTGGGTCGGTTCGTCAACGTGTCCACGGACAAGGCTGCGGACCCGGAGAACGCCCTCGGATACTCCAAGCGCATCGCCGAGGGCCTGACCGCAGAGCGTGGCATGCGGGCCACGGGGACGTACCTGAGCGTGCGTTTCGGCAACGTGCTCGGCACGCGAGGATCGGTGCTGACCACCTTCTCGGCGCAGATCGCGGCCGGAGGGCCGGTCACCATCACCGATCCCGACGTCACCCGCTTCTTCATGACCGTGGACGAGGCGGTCCAGCTGGTGATCCAGGCAGCCGTCATCGGTGAGGACGGCGAGGCACTCGTGCTCGACATGGGCGAGCCGGTGAAGATCATGGACGTCGCCGCGCAGATGATCGAGCAGTCCGGTGAGGACATCGACGTCCTCGTCACGGGTCTGAAGCCTGGCGAGAAGCTGCACGAGGTGCTCTTCGCCCAGGGCGAGGACGACCTGCGCCCGACCCACCCTTTGGTGTCCCACGTCTCCGTGCCTCTCGTCGACGTCTCGGTGACGTCCCTCGCCCAGCACGCCGAGGCGTCTGACACGATGGCCGCCATGCGCAGCGCCTGTGGCTCGATGACCGAGAGCCAGCTGCGGGGAGTTCGGTGACCTCCAGGATCTTCCTCTCCTCGCCGGACGTCGGTGAGCTGGAGGAGCGCTTCGTGGTGGACGCGGTGCGCTCCGGTTGGATCGCTCCGCTCGGTCCGCACGTTGATGCCTTCGAGGAGGAGATCCGCGAGCGCGTGGGTGCCTCGCACGCCGTGGCTCTCTCCTCCGGTACCGCCGCGCTGCACCTGGCGCTCGTCTCCTGGGGAGTCGGCGCGGGCGACTTCGTCCCGACGTCCACCATGACCTTCGCCGCCACGGCCAACGCCATCGTCTACACCGGCGCCACGCCCGTGTTCGTCGACTGCGATCCCGCCACGGGCAACATCGACCCCGGCCTGCTGGACGAGGCCATCACGTCGCTGCGCGCCGAGGGAAAGAGCGTCCCTGCCGTCGTGCCGGTGGACCTTCTCGGAAAGTGCGCAGACTACGAGGCCATCAGCGAGGTCGCCGAACGACACGGCGTGCGGGTGCTCTCCGATGCCGCCGAGTCTCTCGGCGCGTCCCGTGCCGGCGTCCAGGCCGGCGCCTGGGGCGACGCCGCCGTGCTCTCCTTCAACGGCAACAAGATCATGACCACCTCCGGGGGCGGCATGCTCCTGACTCCCGACGAGAAGCT
>JBQGDU010000492.1:0-9186 GCA_052039245.1 Aeromicrobium sp.
CGCAAGAAGGCCTGACGCGTGGCCCGTGGATCGGGCGAGACCGTCACGATCGACGGTCACCGTCTGCGACTGACCAACCTGGACAAGGTGATGTACCCGGCCACGGGCACCACCAAGGCCGAGGTCATCTCCTACTACGTCGCCGTGGCCGAGGTGATGTTGCCGCACGTCCGTGACCGCGCCGCCACCCGCAAGCGATGGGTGGAGGGCGTCGGAGGGGAGGTCTTCTTCGAGAAGAACCTGCCGGACTCGGCACCGTCGTGGCTGCGGCGGGCATCGCTGCAGCACAAGAGCCGACGGACGAGCTACGTCGTCATCGACTCCGTGGCGACCCTCGCCTGGCTGGGTCAGGTGGCTGCGCTGGAGATCCACGTGCCGCAGTGGCGGGTGGGACCGCGGGGCCAGCACGAGAACCCCGACCGGTTCGTCCTCGACCTCGACCCCGGTCCCGGTGCCGGGCTGGTCGAGTGCGTCGAGGTGGCGCAGGTGGCGCGCGAGCTGCTCGACGACCTCGGACTGGAGACCGTGCCGGTCACGAGCGGCAGCAAGGGCCTGCACCTGTACGCCGGCCTCGACGGCACGCGGGACGCCGAGTACGTCAACGCCTTCGCGAAGCAGCTCGCGCAGGCCCTGGAGGGCGAGCTGCCGGACCTCGTGGTGAGCACTCAGAAGAAGACCGAGCGTCGCGGGAAGGTACTGGCCGACTGGAGCCAGAACAACCGCAACAAGACCACCATCGCGCCGTACTCGCTGCGTGGTCGCGAGGAGCCGACCGTCGCCGTGCCGCGCACGTGGGAGGAGCTGGACGACCCGGACCTGCGGCAGCTGAGCCTGCAGGAGGTGCTCGACCGCGTGGCCGACGGGCTCGACCCGATGGCTCCGCTCAGTGGCGACGAGCCGTCCGAGTCGCCCGCCGTCGACCGGCTCACCCTGTACCGGTCCATGCGCGACGGCACGAAGACCCCTGAGCCGGTGCCGGAGCAGGCGCCCGGCGGGGGTGCCGGGCCTGGGGGTACCGCCCTGCACGGAGCGCAGCGTGGGGGTCCCTCCCGCGAGCGAAGCGAGCGGGGGCGTGCTTGGGGGAGGGCGGCAGGGGCTGGCAACGACGCCGGCCCCGGTGACCAGCCGTCCTTCGTCATCCAGGAGCACCACGCGAGCCGACTGCACTGGGACTTCCGCCTCGAGCACGACGGCGTGCTCGTCTCGTGGGCACTGCCCAAGGGTCCGCCCACCGACCCGGAGAAGAACCACCTGGCGGTGCCGACGGAGGACCATCCGCTGGAGTACGGCAGCTTCCAGGGCACGATCCCCAAGGGTGAGTACGGGGCAGGTGAGGTGACCATCTGGGACGCCGGCACGTACGAGGCCGAGAAGTGGCGCGACGAGGAGGTCATCGTCGTGCTCACCGGCAGCGACGACGGCGGACTCGTGCGCACGGGCTCCAGCGCGCAGGCGAGGTTCGCGCTCATCCGCACCGGCAAGAACTGGCTGATCCACCGCATGGCGCTCCCTGGCGAGGACCTGCCCGGTCAGCCGGTCCGCCCGCGCGACGCGCCGGCCGGCGTCGAGCCCGAGGAGGACGCCACCGAGTCGCGCGACGTCGCCATCGACGAGGAGCCCATGCTCGCGACGCTCGGCACCGCCTTCGACATCGACGACGAGTCCACGTGGGCGTTCGAGATGAAGTGGGACGGCGTGCGGGTGCTCGCCTACTGCGACGACGAGACCGTCGTGCTGCGTGGACGCAGCGGCCGCGACACCACCGTGACGTACCCCGAGGTGGTCGAGGCGCTGGCCGAGCTCGCGCTGGAGGACACGGTCCTCGACGGCGAGATCGTGGCGCTCGACCGCTCCGGGGCGCCGTCGTTCGGGCGGCTGCAGCAACGCATCGGACTCACCACGTCTCGGGAGGTCTCGGCCGCCCGACGCTCCACGCCGGTGCAGATGTACGCCTTCGACGTCCTGCGTCTGGGCGGACAGGGCACCAAGAACCTCACCTATCGGCAACGCCGCCAGGCGCTGGACTCGCTCGATCTCGACGGTACCGATGGGGGAGGGGCCGACGCGGGAGGGGCGGGGACGCTGCGCGTGCCGGAGGCGTTCACCGGTTCCCTCGACGAGGCGATGGCCGTGAGTCGTGAGCTCGGGCTGGAGGGGGTGGTCGCCAAGCGCGCCTCGAGTCGCTACCGCGGCGGCACCCGCAGCGGACAGTGGCGCAAGCTCAAGCACCAGCGGATGCAGGAGGTCGTCGTCGTGGGGTGGCGCCCCGGCAAGGGCGAGCGCTCCGGCGGCGTCGGCTCCCTGCTCGTCGCGGTGCCCGGGCCGGACGGCCTGGTCTACGCCGGTCGGGTGGGCACCGGCTTCACCGACCGGGTGCTGAAGGACCTGGGCACCAGGTTGAGACGGCTGGAGCGCAAGACGCCGGCCGTCGAGACCCCGCGGGAGGTCGCCAAGGAGGCCCGGTGGGTGACACCACGGCTCGTCGGCGAGGTGACCTACGGCGAGTGGACCGGCGACGGTCACCTGCGTCATCCGGTCTGGCGGGGCCTGCGGTCGGACAAGGAGATCGACGACGTCACGCCGCCGTGAGAATGCCGGTGGAGCGATGTCGAGAACCGGCGCTCCGCTCCGTCCCCGGTACGAGATCGGCCGACAGGGGCCGTGTGATCAGAAGGTGAGAACGATGGCCAAGTACCTGCTGCTGAAGCACTACCGCGGTGGACCGACCCCGCTGGAGCCCACCCAGCTCCCCGACTGGGCGCCTGAGGAGGTGGACGCCCACATCGGCTACATGCGCGACTTCAACGACCGGATCGCCGCGTCCGGTGAGTTCGTCGACGCACAGGCACTGCAACCCGCAGGGGAGTTCGTGCGCCACGACGGTGCGGGCAACCCGCCGGTCACCGACGGGCCGTTCGCCGAGACCAAGGACCTCATCGCCGGATGGGTGGTCATCGACGTGGACTCCAAGGAGCGCGCGTACGAGCTGGCCGGCGAGCTGTCGGCCGCGCCCGGCCCCGGCGGCGAGCCGCTCCGCGAGTGGCTCGAGGTGCGCCCGTTCATGGAGCACGATCCCTGCCACGAGGGCTGACGTGGACGAGAGCCTGCTGCGGTCGCTCGTCCCCCAGGTCGTCGGTGTCCTCTGCCGGCGCGGAGCAGACTTCGCGTCGGCGGAGGACGCCGTGCAGGAAGCGTTGCTGCGGGCGTACGCGCAGTGGAAGTCCGATCCGCCACGCGACCCGAAGGGATGGCTCGTCACCGTCGCCTGGCGCTGCTTCCTCGACGCGACGCGGTCCTCCTCCTCGCGGCGGGCTCGGGAGCAGGCCGCACATGCCGAGCCGGAGGCGGGGACCGTCCGCGACGTCGACGACTCGCTGTGGCTGTACTTCCTGTGCGCCCATCCGTCGCTCACGCCGTCGTCGGCCGTCGCGCTGACGCTGCGGGCAGTGGGTGGACTCACCACCCGGCAGATCGCCGAGGCCTTCCTCGTGCCGGAGGCCACGATGGCGCAACGGATCAGTCGGGCGAAGCAGAAGGTACGAGGATCTCGGCTCGACGCGCCGGGTGACGTCACCACCGTGCTGCGCGTCCTCTACCTCGTCTTCAACCAGGGCTACGGTGGCGACGTCGACCTGTCGGCGGAGGCCATCCGGCTGGCCCGGCAGCTCCTCGCCCTCGACCGGCACCCCGAGGTGCGCGGGCTCCTCGCGCTCATGCTGCTGACGGACGCGCGTCGAGCGGCTCGTCGCCGAGCGGACGGTGCGCTCGTCCCGCTCGCCGACCAGGACCGCGGGCTGTGGGACACGGCGGAGATCGCCGATGGCGTGCAGATCCTGCAGTCGGCCCTGGCCGAGGACGCGATCGGGGAGTACCAGGCCCAGGCGGCGATCGCGGCGCTGCACGCCGATGCCGTCAGCGTGGAGGAGACCGACTGGGTCCAGGTCGTCCAGTGGTACGACGAGCTGGTCGGCCTCGCCGACACCCCGGTCGTGCGGCTCAACCGGGCGGTCGCCGTCGGCCAGGCGGACGGCCCGACGGCAGGACTCGCCGCGCTGCGGGAGGTGGCCCAGGGGACGCCTCGACGCGCCGCCGTCGAGGCCCACCTGCGCGAGGCCGCCGGCGAGTCCGCACGGGCACGCGAGCTCTACGTGCTTGCCGCGCAGCAGGCCACGAGCACCGACGAGCGCGACCACCTGACGCGTCAGGCCGCGCGGTTGTCCGGCGGATCCGCCGCGGTGTGATGTCCAGCAACAACGTCCCCGGACATCACACCTAGAGCACCAAGCCGAGCACCAGCACGAACGGCAGGGAGACGAGGGAGCCGATCGTGGTGACCAGGGTGAGGGTCTTCAGCGCTCCCTGCGTGGAGAGGCCGAGCAGGGCCTTGAACATCCAGAAGAAGTTGCTGTTGACGTGCACCGCGAACATGGCGCCCGAGGCGATCGCCAGCCCGACGACCACGGGGTCCACCCCCGTCGACCCGACGACGGGGGCGATGACGCCTGCCGCGGCGATGGCCCCCACCGAGACCGAGCCGATGGCGAAGTGCAGGACGGCGGCGATCAGCCAGGCGAGCAGGACGGTCACGATCACCGCGCCGCCCGGGCTGGCGGTGAACAGGTCCGCCAGCGTCTTCTCGAGCGTCGTGGCGCCGATGACCGCTCCGAGGGAGCCGCCGATGCCGGTGATCAGCAGGATCTCGCCGGTGGTGCGGAACCCGGTGGACATCGCCTCCTCGGTGCGGTTGCGACCGAGCGCGCCTCGCGCCAGACCGAAGGCGATGAGCAGCCCGATGAACAGGGCCGCGTTCGCGTCGCCCAGGAACTCCACGATGGCCGGCGGGTCGGTGGCGAGGTCCACGAAGGCTGCGGAGGCGATGAGCACCAGCGGCACGAGGATCGGCAGCAGGCGGACGATCAGCGGGTACCGCCGACGCAGGGGTACGTCGGCGTCGTCGTCCGCGGACTCGGCGGCGTCGGCGCCTGCTCCCGGCGACGATGTCTCGGCGGCGGAGGCCGCCACGGTGGTCCCGGCCTCTCCGGCTGCCGCGTACGCACCGTGCTCGGCGTGGTCGGGGTGCTCGACCTCGTCGGGGTCGATGTCGTTGGCCGGGCTCCAGAGACCGACCCGGAGCAGCTGGCGGAAGACGAACGTCGTCAACAGCGCGGTGGCGATGCCGATCGGCGCGCCGAGCAGCAGGTACTGGCCCATGGACAGCTCGAGCAACCCGACGATGGAGACGGCGGCCAGGCCCGGCACCACGAAGACATAGCCCGCGAAGATGCCGATGCCGATGGAGCCGGCCAGCCAGGGCAGTCCGTGCCGGCGATTCACGACGGGGGCGGCCTCGCGCGCCATCGGCGAGGCCAGCACGACCTGCACGTCGACGTAGATGGACGGGAAGATCGCCGAGAGCGTCGCGGCCATGGCGTACGGGAGTCGGCTGCCGACCCGCTTCGCGATGAGCCGGACGATGTCGGCGAACGTGTCGAGTGACTGCAGCAGGGCGCCGATCAAGACCCCGAAGCCGATCAACAGCCCGACCTCGGCCATGATCTCGCCGAAGCCCCCGGTGATGGCCTCCAACGTCGCGGAGAGGCCCACGCCCGCCGCGAGGCCGAGGTAGAGCGAGGAGACGATCAGCGAGATCACCGGGTCCACCGAGAAGCGGATGATCAGGATGATCGCGAGCGCGATGGCGATGGCTGCGTGCAGGACGTCCATCGCGTCAACCTAGCGGTCGGTGCCACTCGCAACCACCCCCGGTCGAGCCTCGGTGCGATCGTGCTCTGCCACGCGGCTCAGCCGGCGTCGTCCACCTCGACGGCGTCGCGGTCGGCCCACTCCAGCAGCGGTGCGAGGTCGAAGACGGCGTCGTCGATCCCGGCGTGCAGGTCACCGAGCCGTTCCAGCCGGGCGGGGACGGTGTCGATCCGCAGGTCCCCCGGTTCGACGTCGGCGACCTCGTCCCAGGCGATCGGTGCCGAGACCCGGCCGTCGGGCACGCCGCGGACCGAGTAGGCAGCGGCGATCGTGTGGTCCCGCGCGTTCTGGTTGTAGTCGATGAACAGCTGGGCGGGGTCGCGGTCCTTGCGCCACCACGCGGTGGTGACCTCGCGCGGTGCCCGACGCTCCACCTCGCGCGCGAACGCGAGCGCGGCCCGGCGCAGGTCGGTGAAGGAGTGCTCGGGCCGGATGCGCACGTACGCGTGGAGCCCGCGTCCGCCCGACGTCTTGGGGAACCCCGTGGCACCGAGCTCGTCCAGCACCTCGTGCGCGAGCTCTGCGACGCGGCGGACCGTCGCGAACCCGCACTCCGGCCCGGGGTCGAGGTCGATGCGCCACTCGTCCGGTCGCTCGACGTCGGCGCGTCGGCTGTTCCACGGGTGGAACTCGACCGTGGACATCTGCGCCGCCCAGATCACGTGCGCCACCTCGGTGACGCAGAGCTCGTCGGCGGTGCGGTCGTAGCGCGGGAAGTGCACCCGGACCGTCTCCACCCACGGTGGGGCCCCGGAGGGCACGCGCTTCTGGTGCACCTTGTCGCCGGCGAGTCCCTTGGGGAAGCGGTGCAGCATGCACGGGCGCTCCCGCAGAGCATTCACGAGGGCCGGCCCGACGGCCAGGTAGTACTCGACGAGGTCGAGCTTGGTCCATCCGCGGTCCGGGAAGTAGACCCGGTCGGGGTTGGAGACCTTGACCACGCGCGGGGGACCGGAGCCCCAGGTGGGGTCGTCGACCTCGATCTCCACGGCCGACGACATGGCGGGGTCAGCTCGCGTCGCGGGCGCGCTTCTCGTTCTTGGCGAGGGACCGACGCAGCTGGATGATGCGGATCGATCCGGGCAGCGCCACGATCAACATCCCCGCGACGGCCGCCAGCAGGACGCCGACACCGAGGGGGAGCGACCCCTCGAACCCGAGGAAGCGGATGGTGGTGCTCTCGGAGTTCTGCACGATGAAGACGAGCACCAGGATGGCCAGCACGGCGGCGAGAATCAGCCCGATGTACAGCGCGCCGCTGCGGCTGCCCTTGACGTGCCCGTCGGCGTCGAGCCCGGAGGCACGGCGGCCGGGCGTCGGTGGCGGGGACGTCGGTGGCGTCTGGGGGCCCGCTCCGTCGCTACGGGGCTCCGGGCTGCCCGGCTCTGCAGTGCTCACAGGCCCATCATGCACCGGGCGCGCCGTTCTCACCTGCCACACGCGACACCTGATTCCCATGACTTCTTGGGAATCAGGTGTCATCGGTGCCTCAGCAACCGAATCAGCCAGCACTGGGTTGCTCAGGCACCGATGCACCGGTGAGCAGACGCGACCTCCCCCTTCAGGAGTCGGACCGACCGCACGGGGCCGGGGTCCTCAGAGCCAGGACAGGTACTCCGGGCAGCTGGCGCGGTGCCACTCCCGGAGCACGGGCCGCCCGCCGCCGTCCACGGTGCGCTCGTGCCGCCACCCGGCGCAGTGCGGACACGGCGTCGGGTCGTCACCGACCTCGAAGTCGAGCGAGACGGTCGCGGGATCGGCATCGTCAGGCACGTCGATGAGGCTGTCGTGCAGGCGGGCGGCGTCCGGGTCGGCCTCGCGGACCTGCCGCGCGACGACGTCCACGACGTCGGGGTCGGCGTCGACCTCCACCGTGACGACGACGCTGTCGCCGACGTCCTGCTCGCGTGCCACGGCGACGCTCGGATGGTGGGCGAGGACGTCGGGAAGGCGATCGGCGACGTCGGCGGAGACCGCGTAGATGAGCAGCCAGCGTCTCGGCACGGCGACTCCTTCCCGTTGCATCCTCATGAGCCGACAGGCAGCGTATCCACCGCTCGGAGTTCTGAACAAGTTTCGCCCAAGATCAATGCGTGTCGGTCGACCGCCCGCCAGAAGGCCACGACGTGCGCGTTGGGGGCCCTCTGCCTACGTTGGCACTGCTCGCCCCACCGTCGGCGGACCGATCGCCCCGGCCCCGGGGACCCGAGAGGAGACAGGAACCGCATGTCCACGGAGCACCTCCCCCCGCACGTCTTCGTCCTCTTCGGCGCCACGGGCGATCTCGCCCGGCGCAAGCTGCTTCCCGGGCTCTACCACCTCGCCCTCGCCGGAAGACTGCCCGCGGACTACGCCGTCATCGGCTCCGGCCGGCACTCACCCGGGACGGACGAGGAGTTCCGCACCCAGGTGCGCGACTCTCTGGCCGAGTTCGTCGACGACCTGGACGAGAAGGTGGCGGACGAGCTGGTCGAGCGGGTCTCGTTCCGGACGTCCGACGCCGACGACGGGACCGACCTCGCCGCGGCGGTCGAGCAGGCCCAGGAGCGTCTGGGTGAGGACGCGAAGAAGCTGCTCTACCTCTCCGTCCCGCCGTCGGCGATGGAGCCGATGATCGGGATGCTGGGGGAGACCGGCCTGGCCGACGACGCGCGGATCGTGGTCGAGAAGCCCTTCGGCAGCGACCTGGAGTCCTCGCGAGCCCTGGACGCCGCCCTCAAGGAGGTCACGGACGAGGCTCACGTCTTCCGCATCGACCACTTCCTCGGCAAGGAGGCGGTGCAGAACATCATCGCGCTGCGCTTCGCCAACCAGCTCATCGAGCCGGCCTGGAGCCGCGACCACGTCACGGGTGTGCAGATCGACGTCCCGGAAGAGCTCGACGTCGCCGGCCGAGGGAGCTTCTATGAGTCCACGGGATGCCTGCGCGACATGATCTCGACCCACCTGTGCCAGGTGCTCGGGTTCGTGGCGATGGAGGCGCCGGTGCGCCTCGACGCCACGAGCCTGCGCAACGAGAAGGCCAAGGTGTTCACGGCGATGCGCCCGCTCGACCCTGAGCGCGTCGTCTTCGGTCAGTACGACGGCTACCGCGACGAGGACGACGTCGCCGAGGACTCCGACGTCGAGACGTTCGTGGCCGCCGAGGTCTTCATCGACACCGAGCGCTGGCAGGGTGTGCCATTCCTGCTGCGCACCGGCAAGGCGATGGGCGATCCCCGTCGCTCCGGGACGCTGACCTTCCGCACCCCGCCCGCCGGCCGCTTCGGGGAGGGGCTCGCGCCCGACGAGCTCGTCCTCGACCTCACCGACACGCCACGGATGACCGTCGACCTGCAGGCCAAGCGCCCGGGTCCGGAGATCGCTCTGACCACCGCCTGCCTCGACCTGCACCTGCAGGAGAACGGCGCGGACGAGCCGCTC
>JBQGDU010000493.1:0-7057 GCA_052039245.1 Aeromicrobium sp.
CGACCTCGCCGTCACTGGTCTGCACGACGAGGGTGCGCCCAGTGAGCAGGGAGTTGGCGTAGAACGCCGCGGACATGCTCACGACGAGACTGCCGCGCGCGGCTCCGATGATCGTCCCCGCGACACCGAGGAAGGAGGCCACCCAGGCAGACGTCATGGCAGCCAGAGCACCGGCCATCACCTGGAAGGAGGACAGACCGGAGAGGAAGGAGGAGCGTTGCGACATCCCTTCAAGCCTAGGGCGCGCCGCCGAGGAACCAACGTGATTCCGGTCGCCTCGGCCAGTCTGCGAGGAACTGTCGGTGACCGTTGACAGACTGCTCGGCATGGAACTCCTCATCGTGCTGCTCGTCGGTCTGCTGGTCGGACTCGCCCTCGGCGTCGTCGGTGGGCTGCTCCTCGAGCGGTCGCGGCAGGTCGAGCCGGAGGACCTCCGTGAGGACCCCGCCCTCGTCGAGGCGCGGCACGACGCGGCCTTGGCGCAGGTGCGCCACGACGAGGCCGCGGCGAGAGCGCGGGTCGAGAACGAGCTGGCCTCGGCACGTGCGTCGCTGGAGGGCGTGCAGCGCGAGATCGAGGCGGTGCGTGAGCAGTACCGCGAGACGGTCGAGACGCATCGCCGCGAGGCGAGGCAGCGGGAGGCGGCCTCGGAGTCCGAGGCCAAGGTGCTGGAGAAGCTCGCGCCGGTCACCTCACAGCTGCGGTCCATGCAGCAGAAGGTCGAGGAGATCGAGAAGCAGCGTGCCGGCCAGCACAGCGCACTGTCGGAGCAGCTGCGCGTCTCCCAGGTCACCGCGGAGAAGTCCCGGCAGGCGGCCGAGGCGCTCTCGTCGGCGCTGCGCAACAACAGTCAGCGCGGGGCCTACGGGGAGACCCAGCTGACGTCGTTGGTGGAGTCCGCGGGACTGCTCAAGCGCATCGACTACTCCACCCAGGAGTCCATCACGGCGGACACCGGGGCCCGGCGGCCGGACATGGTCGTCAAGCTGCCCGGCCGCAAGCAGATGGCCATCGACGCGAAGGTGCCCTTCGCCGCCTTCATCGAGGCCCACGAGACCGATGAGGGGAACCACCGCGCCCGGCTGCTGAAGCAGCACGCCAAGCAGGTCCGTGGACACGTCGACGCCCTCGCCGGGAAGGAGTACTGGACCGGCCTGACCTCCAGCCCGGAGTTCACGATCGCGTTCATCCCCAACGACGCCATCCTCAACGCTGCGCTCGACGCCGACCCCGCCCTCATGGAGCACGCGTTCGGCAAGGGCATCGTCCTCGCCACGCCAGTCAACCTGTGGGCCGTGCTCAAGACGGTGGCGTTCACCTGGAAGCAGGAAGACCTCGCCGAGCACGCCCAGGAGGTCGTCGATCTCGGGCGTGAGCTGTACAAGCGGCTCGGCACGCTGTCGTCGCACGTCACCAAGCTCGGCAAGTCGCTCGAGCGCGGCGTCAAGGACTACAACGCGTTCGTCGGCTCGCTCGAGCGCGGTGTGCTCGTCACGGCTCGCAAGCTCGACGGGTTCGACGACAGCGCGCTGGACGTCGTCGAGCCGGTTGAGGTCGAGGCGCGCAGCCTGACCCGCAGCGAGTTCACCGCTCTAGAGGACCTGGAGCGCCCGGAACTCGATCTCTCGATCGAGGCCGGGGTCGTCGACGACCAGCGCGACGCCGGCTGACGCCGGTCGATCGGGCGTTCGCCGCGAGACCTCAGGACAGCGCCCTTCGATACGCCCTCGTTCGCGGGCTACTCAGGACAACGCCTGCTCCAGGTCGGCGAGCAGGTCCGAGGTCGTCTCGATGCCCACGCTCAGGCGGACGAGATCGTCCGGCACCTCCAGCGCCGAGCCGGCGGTCGAGGCGTGAGTCATGGCGCCGGGGTGCTCGATGAGCGACTCGATGCCGCCCAGGCTCTCCGCGAGCGTGAAGATCTCCGTGCGATCGCACAGAGCCAGTGCCGCCTCGCGGCCACCGGCGAGCCGCAAGGAGACCATGCCCCCGAAACGTGTCATCTGGCGGGCAGCCACCTCGTGGCCCGGGTGGTCGTCCAGGCCCGGGTAGAGCACCGACGTCACGGCAGGATGCCCGGTGAGGAGGGTCGCCACCGCCTCGGCGTTCGTGCAGTGCTGCTCCATGCGGACCGCGAGCGTCTTGGCGCCACGCAACGTGAGATAGGCGTCGAACGGGCCGGGCACCGCGCCGGCCCCGTTCTGCAGGAAGGCGAACGCGGCGTCGAGCTCCTCGTCGTCGGTGACCAGGACGCCACCGACCACGTCGGAGTGACCACCGAGGTACTTGGTCGTGGAGTGCAGCACGACGTCGGCGCCGAGTGAGAGCGGCTGCTGCAGGTAGGGGGAGGCGAACGTGTTGTCCACGACGAACCTGACCCCCGCTTCACGTGCGATCTGTGAGATGGCCGCGATGTCGCCGATGTTGAGCAACGGGTTGGTCGGCGTCTCGATCCAGACCGCCTTGGTCTGAGGTGCGATGGCGGCACGCACGGCGTCGACGTCGTTGACGCTCACCGGTGTGTAGGTGACGCCCCACTGGCTGAACACCTTGTCGATGAGGCGGAACGTCCCGCCGTACGCGTCGTCGGGGATGACGACGTGGTCGCCAGGGCGCAGGAGTGAGCGCAGTGCGGCGTCAGTGGCGCCCATGCCGGACGCGAAGGCGCGACCGAAGCGACCACGCTCCAGGGAGGCGAGACACTGCTCCAGTGCCGTGCGCGTCGGGTTGCCGGTACGGGCGTACTCATAGCCCTCCCGCATGCCGCCGACACCGTCCTGAGCGAAGGTCGAGGAGGCGAAGATCGGGACGTTCACGGCTCCGGTGCGCGGGTCCGGATCCTGTCCCGCGTGGATGGCGCGGGTCGCGAAGCCGGTGCTGGTCTGGTCGGACGGTTCGGTGCTCATGCGTGCACTCCCAGAAGGTCGTGGCGGGTCAGGACGCCGAGGGGCTTGCCCTCCTCGATCACCATGATGGCGTCGCTCGTCGACAAGGCCTGGAACGCCGCCTCCAGCTCCTCGTGTGCCCCGAGCAGCGGCAAGGGCGATTCCATGTGCTCCGAGACGGGGTCGGTGAGCTTGGCGCGCCCCTCGAACACCGCGCTCACGAGCATGCGCTCGGAGACGCTGCCGGCCACCTCGCCGATCACGACCGGTGGCTCGGGTCCGACCACCGGCATCTGCGAGACGTTGTACTCGCGCAGGATCTCGATGGCGTCGCGGACGGTCTCCGACGGGTGCGTGTGGACCAGGGCGGGCAGGTCCCCGGACTTGCGTCGCAACAGGGTGCCGACGTCGAGGTGGTCGCCCGTGCGGTCCAGCGGCTCGCGCAGGAACCCGTAGGAAGAGAGCCAGTCGTCGTTGAAGATCTTGGTGAGGTAGCCGCGACCCCCGTCGGGCAGCAGCACGACGATCACGGCGTCAGGCCCCGCCTTCTCCGCGATCCGCGCTGCGCCGACGACGGCCATGCCGCAGGAACCCCCCACGAGCAGGCCCTCCTCGCGTGCGAGGCGCCGGGTCATGTCGAAGGAGTCGGCGTCGGAGACGGCGATGATCTCGTCGGGGATCGACGGATCGTAGGCGCTGGGCCAGAAGTCCTCCCCGACACCCTCCACGAGGTAGGGGCGACCCGTCCCACCGGAGTAGACCGAGCCCTCCGGATCGATGCCGATCACCTGGACGCGCCCGTCGGAGACCTCCTTGAGGTACTTCCCGGTGCCGCTGATCGTCCCTCCTGTGCCGACGCCGGCGACGAAATGGGTGATCCGGCCCTCGGTGTCGGCCCAGATCTCCGGGCCCGTCGTCTCGTAGTGGCTCTGCGGGCCGGCCGGGTTGGAGTTCTGGTCCGGCTTCCAAGCGCCGTCGATCTCGCGGACGAGTCGGTCCGAGACGGAGTAGTAGCTGTCCGGGTGTTCCGGGGGGACTGCGGTGGGGCACCCGACGACTTCCGCACCGTAGGCCCGCAGGGTGTTCCGCTTGTCCTCGCTGACCTTGTCCGGGCACACGAAGACGCACGAGTAGCCACGTTGCTGGGCCACGAGCGCCAGGCCGACACCGGTGTTCCCGGAGGTCGGCTCGACGATGGTGCCGCCGGGGCGCAAGGCCCCGGACTGCTCAGCGGCGTCGACCATCCGGACCGCGATGCGGTCCTTCGCGCTGCCGCCCGGATTGAGGTACTCGATCTTGGCGGCCACGACCGGTCCGGGTGGAACCACCTTGTTCAACCGGACGAGGGGAGTGCCTCCGACGAGGTCGACCACATGATCGGCGATACGCATGTCTGCATCCTCCCACCCGTCGAGGGCCCCCGGGCCACCCCGGTGTTCGTCTCCGCAGGAGCCGTGGACGCGCGTGGACCCCGCGTCGGTCGACACGGGGCCCACGGCGCAGAGCGGAACGGTCAGACGACGGCGCCCGACCCGCCACCCGGCGGACCGGCGGACCGGCCGTCGTCGATCTGGGCGTAGCGATCGGCGTTCGGTCGCTCCTTGTTCGGGTCGTTCGGCCAGCGCTCCTCCAGCAGCACGGCCAGCGAGGAGGCCGTGAAGACGGTCGAGAACATGCCGATCGTCAGACCGAGCAGCAGCGCGATGGAGAAGTCCATCAGCGAGTCGCCTCCGAGCACGGTCAACGCCGCGAGGATGAACATCGCGCCGAGACCCGTATTGATCGTTCGCGGGATCGTGGCGAGGATCGCCTGGTTCACCGCAGCCCGCAGTGACTTGCCCTGCAGGTCTCTGGTGCCTTCTCGGATCCGGTCGAACACGACGATGGTGTCGTTGACCGCCAGGCCGATGATGGACAGGATCGCGGCCAGGAAGACGCCGTCGATGGCCTTGCCCCACCACGCGAAGATGCCGACGACGGTGAGGACCACCGATGCCATCGACAGCTGGGCCGACAACGCGTACGTCCAACGGAACCGCCAGGCCAGGTAGATCATCTGACCGGCGATGGCGATCGCGAACGCGAGCAGAGCCTTGTCCCGCAGCTCCTTGCCGAGGCTCGGCCCGATGAGCTCGTCCCGCTCCTTGGTGAGCTCACCGCCGAGGGTCTCGATGGCCTCCTCGATCTGGATGGCCTCCTCGTCGGTGACGTCGTCGACGCGGACCGAGATGTTCTCGCTCTCGCCGTCGCCTGAGGAGCGCTGGACGACCGCCTGGGGGAAGCCGGCCTCGCCGACCGCGGTCCGGGCCTCCTCCGGGTCCACCACCTGGGTGGAGGAGAACTCCAGCTGACGACCGCCGGTGAACTCCACGCCGAGGTCGAGGCCACGCAGGACGATGCCGCCGATGGAGACGATGGCGACGACGAGGGTGACCAGGACCCACGTGCCGCTGCGCTTCATCAGGTTCGGGCCGCTGGTGTTGAGCCAGTGCCGGATGCGGCCGATCTTGGCCATGCCGGTGATACCGGGCCGCTTGCGAACGAACGAGCGCTTGACCGCCCACTCGGTGAGCACACGCGCCACGACGAGCGCGGAGAACATCGACGCGATGACACCGATCGACAGCGTCACACCGAACCCACGGACCGGGCCGGACGCCAGCAGGAACAGCAGGGCGGCGGCCACGAGAGTCGTGATGTTGGAGTCGATGATCGCCGACCAGGCCTTGTTGAAGCCGGTGGTGAGCGAGGGCAGCAGTCCCTCGCTCTCGCGTTGCTCGTACTCCTCCCTGGCTCTCTCGAACACCAGGACGTTGGCGTCGATGGCCAGCCCGATCGCGAGCACGAAGCCCGCCAGGCCCGGCAAGGTCAGTGTGGCTCCCAGCCACACGAGCATGCCGTAGGAGATGAAGGCGTAGGTGCCGAGCGCGAGCGTCGCCAGGAAGCCGAGCATCCGGTAGACGAACACGATGAACAGACCGGTGAGGGCGATGCCGATGATGCCCGCCTCGATGGAGGCGTCGATGGCGGCGGCGCCGAGCGTCGGCCCGACGGTGCGCTGCTCGATGATGTCGACGGGCACGGGCAGCGCGCCGCCCTTGATGAGGACGGCGAGGTCGTCGGCGTCGGCCTGGGTGAAGTCGCCGCTGATGCTGGTGGAGTTTCCGCCGCCGGACGCGCAGAGCTCGGGGACGATGCCGGGAGAGGAGATGATCTCGTTGTCGAGCAGGATGGCGACGCGGTTGCCGGCGTTCTGGTTGGCGCACGCGCTCTCGACGAGATCGCGCCAGCCGGTGCGGCCCTCGCCGGAGAAGTCGACGTTGACGACCCACTGGCCGATGCTGTCCTGCGGCTGGGCAGCGGTGGCGTCACTCACGCCCTCGCCGTCGACGGCCGTGGGACCGAGGAGCAGCGGCGCCCCCTCCTCGTCCTGGGAGATGAGCTGGCCCTCCTCCTCGGGCTCCTCGCCCTCCTGGGCAGGGCGCAGCACCTCGTGGAACGTGAGCTGGGCGGTCTTGCCGATCGCCTCGGCCGCTTCGCGCGGGTCCTGCACGCCGGGCAGCTCGACGATGATCCGGTTCTCACCAGAGCGGGCGAGCGTCGGCTCGGCGACGCCGAGGGCGTCGACGCGACCACGGAGGACCTCCAGGGCCCGGTCGGTGGCCTCGGCGTCGGCCTGGACGCGCTCGGTGTCCTGGGTCTCCAGGACGATCTGGGTGCCGCCGCTCAGGTCGAGGCCGAGCTTGGCGGGCTGGAAGTAGGCGAAGGCGAGGGAGGCGGCCAGCACCACGAAGGCGGCGATGCCACGCCACAGGGGCGCACGATTGGTCATGAGGATCTCTCGGGACGGGGTGCGGCGTCGGACGGGTGACGAAGGCGGACGACCGCTGGGGACGAGGGGCGGCTCAGCGAGCCGGAGGTCCCCGGACGCTCGGCGAGGCCCCGCTGGCCTCCGGTGCCGCGGCCACCGCTGTCGCGGCCGGCTCGGCGAGTGTGGCCGAGGCGGCGCGGTCCATGGCGGGTGGCAACCCGGCGAGGTCGAGACCGACGGCGTCGACGTCGGGGGAGGTGGAGACGTCCACGGGACCGGCCTGGGTGGTCGAGCCGTTGCTGACGACCGCACCCACGCGCGTTGCCGCCGCGTGGCTCGGGGTCGAGCCGAGCACCACCAC
>JBQGDU010000494.1:0-4686 GCA_052039245.1 Aeromicrobium sp.
CTCCGCCACCGCCGGGAGATGCTCCGCGAGGTAGGCCTCGCGAAGTGCCGACCGGGCGCGGTACGCGAGCGCTGAGACCGCGTTCGCGCGCATCTGCAGCTGGTCGGCCACCTGCTGTGGCTTGAGACCGTCCACGTCGAGCGCCCAGAGGACGGCCCGCCAGCGCTCGGGCAGGGCGTCCCAGGCCCGCATCGCCACCTGCTGCTCGAGCCGGCGTGGATCGTCCGACGCCGCGACGGTCGAGTCCAGCTCCTGGACGTCGGACGCCGGTCGGATCCGACGCCGAGCCTTGGTCCTGCGGTACACCTCGTGTCGGACCGCCGTCAGCAGGTACGCGCGCACGTTGTCCCCGGGGCCGCCCCCGCGCGCGAACTGACGAAGCACCGACGCGAACGCGTCGGCGACACAGTCCTCGGCCTCATCCCGCTCCCCCATCGATCGAGCGAGGGCCAGACACGCCTGGCGGTGTCGCGCGTAGAGCTCGGCCACCGCCGCGGCGTCACTGCGTCGGGCCCGGTCCGCGAGCTCGCGGTCCGAGGCCGTCTCCCTGTCGTGGACTCCCCTGTTCATGAGCGCCTCCCAACGCCGGATCGCAAAGCTGCGACCACAGCACAAGGAGCACGCAGGCCGCCGACCATGACGCGATTCGGCGGAGAACCCGGCCGGGGGGCGCCGGGAGAGTAGTGGGCCATGTATTCCAAGGAGCCGCCGAGGAGACCCTCGTCACGCCGATGCGCAAGGAATTCTCATCGCGGCGCGAGAACGACCGAGACGCCGTCATGAACCCACGACGTGGCACTCACCATCGACAGGGGGACGCCCCTACGGGCACCCGGGAAGCCCGGGCCCTGTCCACGTACTCCCGCGTGGGCAGGGCGACCGGGCCCAGGGGAATCAGAGCTTGGTGCCGGCGGACCGCAGGTTCTCGCAGGCCTCAACGATGCGCGCCGTCATGCCGGCCTCGGCGGCCTTGCCCCACGCGCGCGGGTCGTACGCCTTCTTGTTGCCGACCTCGCCGTCGATCTTCAGCACGCCGTCGTAGTTGTCGAACATGTGCCCGGCGACCGGACGGGTGAACGCGTACTGCGTGTCGGTGTCGACGTTCATCTTGACGACGCCGTAGTCGACCGCCGCGGAGATTTCCTCCGGCAGCGAGCCCGAGCCACCGTGGAAGACGAAGTCGAAGGGTGCGTCGCCGCCGCCGATCTCGGAGGACACCGCCTCCTGGGCCGCCTTCAGCACCTCCGGACGCAGCTTGACGTTGCCGGGCTTGTAGACGCCGTGCACGTTGCCGAACGTCAACGCGGTCAGGTAGCGGCCCTTCTCCCCCAGCCCGAGGGCGCGGGCGGTGGCCAGAGCGTCCTCCGGCGTCGTGTAGAGCTTGTCGTTGATGGCGTTCTCGACGCCGTCCTCCTCGCCGCCCACGACGCCGATCTCGACCTCGAGGATGATCCTGGCCGCGGCCGTGAGCTCCAGCAGCTCCTGCGCGAGGTCGAGGTTCTCCTCCAGGGGCACTGCCGAACCGTCCCACATGTGCGACTGGAAGATCGGCAGACCACCGGCCTGCACCCGCTCGGCCGACGCGGCGATGAGGGGCCTGACCCAGTTCTCGACGGCGTCCTTGGGGGCGTGGTCGGTGTGCAGCGCGACGTTGACGGGGTAGTTCTTGGCCACCTCCTGCGCGAAGGCCGCGAACGCCAGCGCTCCGGCGACCCGGTCCTTCACGGTGGGTCCGGAGAAGTACTCCGCGCCGCCCGTGGAGACCTGGATGATGCCGTCGGACTCCGCCTCGGCGAATCCGGCGAGCGCCGCGTTCAGCGTCTGGGAGGAGGAGACGTTGATGGCCGGGAACGCGAACGAGTCGCGCTTGGCCTGGTCCAGCATCTCGGCGTAGATCTCGGGAGTGGCGACGGGCATGGGATCTCCTCGTGGACGGTCCTGCAGCGACGCCCGTCAGCCTACCGGCGCACCGCCGCAGCGAGTTCAGGCGGGAGCACCGGTCTCCTCGGCGAGCTTCTTGGTGAGCGCGCGTGCGATCACCTGGACCGGGCTCCAGACCGAGGAGAAGGGCGGCGCGTACGCGAGGTCGGTCATGACGAGCTCGTCGACGCTCAGCTCCGACCACAGGGCCATCGCGGCCGTGTCGATCCGCAGGGCCGATCCGGTCCCGCCCACGATCTGCACGCCGAGCAGCCGTCGGGAGGCCCGGTCGGCGATCCCGAGGCCGAACATCGACTCCGCGCCCGGGTAGTAGCCGGCCCGCGTCGTGGTCTCGATGGTCGCGACGACGGGGTCGAACCCGGCGTCCCGCGCCTGGGCGACCCCCAGTCCGGTCCGCGCGATCTCGAGGTCGCAGAACTTGGTGGTGGCGGTCTGCACGACGCCCTCGAACGTGCGACCGGACCAGGGCGCACCGAGGGAGGCCGCGACGGACTCCCCCGCGACCAGCCCCTGCTTGTTGGCGTGCGTGCCCAGCGGCAGGTGCACGAGGGAGCCCGAGACGCGGTCGCGGGTGACGACGCAGTCACCGGCCGCCCACACGTCCTGTCCGGGCACCCCGACCACGCGTTGCTGGTCGTCGGTGACGATGCCGTCCTTCGCGCCCTTCTCCCCGTCGGCCAGCAGCTCCGAACGCGGTCGCACCCCGAAGGCGGCGATGACCAGGTCCGCTGGGTGGTCGCCCTGCTCCGTCCGCACCGCCGTGACCCGACCGTCGTCACCGACGTCGAAGCCGGTCACCTCGGCGTCGGTCACCAGCTCGACGCCGTGCTCGGCCATCCGGTCGGCGATGTGCCCGCCCATCTCGTCCTCGACGATCGGCAGCGGGGTGGAGTCGCGCTCCAGCACCGTCGTCTCCAGCCCCTGCGCCGCGAGCGCCTCGGCCATCTCCAGGCCGATGTATCCGCTGCCGACGACGACGGCACGGCGCGCGCCGGCGTCGAGGTGGGCGATGACCCGCTTCCCGTCATCGAGGTCCTTGACGGTGCAGACGCCCTCGGCGTCCACACCCGGCAGGTCCGGACGGATCGACGCGGCACCGGTACCGATGACGAGCCGGTCCCAGGCGAGCTCGTGCTCACCGGACGCGTCGGTGTAGGTGGCGGTGCGGGCGTCGACGTCCACGGCGGTGGCGGTGGCGCCGAGCCGGACGTCGATGCCGCGTTCGCGGTGCTCCTCGGGCGTGCGTGCCACGAGGTCGTCGCAGGAGTCGATGTCTCCGCTGATCCAGTACGGCACTCCGCACGCCGAGTAGGAGGTGTAGGAGCCGCGCTCGAGCACGACGACCTCGACGTCGTCGACAAGGCGGTTCACGGCAGACGCGGCAGTCATCCCAGCCGCGTCGCCTCCGATCACGAGCACGCGAGGAGCCATGCTGGCGAGCCTAGGGTGGGCGGCAGACCGGCGCAGAGCGAGCCGGCCCACTGCCCGCGGGTCGGGCTCAGTCGGTGGGGCTCAGTCGGTGGAGGTCAGCTCCCTGCCGTAGGTGAACGCGCCACCCAGCGTCGGGTCGACACCGGCCACGGAGTACCCGGCGCGCGCGAGCAACCTGCAGGCTGCCGGCAGCGCGGGGTGCGCGTGGGCGCGGACCTCCCTCGCGCCACGGTCGGCGGCCGCGTGCTCGAGGGCACCGAGCAGGTGCGCTCCCCAGCCGTGCCGACGCCAGGCCGGCCGCACCCACAGGTGCGTGATCGATGCGGCGCCGCCCTCGCCCACAGCGACGACACCGAGCCCGACGGGATGATCGTCGATCGTCGCGAGCAGCACGCTCGCCGCCGGGTCCGGCGTCAGCTCAGCGCACGGCCCGGCCGCACCTTCTGGACTGGCGAGCTCCAGCTCGGCGACGTGGCAGGCGAGCGCATTGCGGACGCACGGCGTCGCGGCGTCGACGACACGGACGACGACCCCACCTGGTCCGCGCGTCAGGACGTCATGTGCCGAGTCCGTCACGGCGGAACCTCCTGCGTCGATGCGGCCCCCGACCGTAAGAACGAGGATGCGGTCGTCAGGTCACGCCGTCAGCGGGCGAGGCGGTCGAGCCGCTCGCCCAGCTCCGGCCCGACCTCGATGCGGGTGCCCTCGTCGTCGGTGCGGGTGAGCTGCGTGAACGACGTCCCGTCCCACCAGTGCACGTGCGGGCTGAGCCGCCCCGCTCCCTGGTCGAACCCGGCTCGCGCCATCTGCGCGATCACCTGCAGGCTCGGGACCGATCGGGCGTCACGCAGCGGGTGGACGAGCAGCTCAGTGTGGGTGGGCGTGGCCACGAAGGCGCCGTGCGGGGCGGCACCGAGCTCGGCGTGCGCGAGGACCTGGGGCAGCAGGAGCACCGTTGAGGCCGCGAACACCGAGTCCGACGTGACCAGCGTGACGCCGACCTCGTCGTTGCCGAGATGGTGGACCTCCAGGCTCGACACGATGCTCGCGAGGCGTCGGAGCGCCTGGTCCCGCAACGCTGCTCGGCCGCCGAGACGCTGAACGGTCGCGTCGACCAGTAGCTCGACGCTCCCCGCTCGGTCGAGGAACAGTCCCTCGAGCACGTCGTCGGAGAAGTCGGTGACATAGTCGGGCACGTCGTCCGAGGGGAGCGACACCCGTTCGAGCAGCCCGACGACGGTGGCCACGCGGATCTGCTCGCCGTCCATCTCATCCATGCGCACCATGCTGACGCACCCACGCGTGCATCGCGAT
>JBQGDU010000495.1:0-9552 GCA_052039245.1 Aeromicrobium sp.
GGGCCTGCACCGGCAGGGCGAGCAGGAATCGGCGCTCGTCCGTGAGCGGGACCACGAGCAGGCCGTCGGGCTTGGCCATCGCGCTGGCGACCTTGGCGAGGTACTTGGTGCGTGCGACCCCCACCGAGATAGGCAGTCCGACGCGTTCGCGCACGACGTGTCGCAGCGCGGCGCCGATGCCCGAGGGCGCTCCACGGAAGCGTCGTAGTCCACCCACCTCGAGGAACGCCTCGTCGATCGAGACTCCCTCGACTAGGGGAGTGGTGTCGTGGAAGACCGCGAACACGTCCCGGCTGGCCTGGGCGTAGGCCTCCATCCGCGGCGGGACGACGACGGCGTCCGGGCACAGCCGACGGGCCTGGCGACCACCCATGGCACCTCGGACGCCGTGGGCCCGGGCCTCGTAGCTCGCGGCCATCACGACTCCGCCCCCCACGATGACCGGTCGGCCGCGCAGCGAAGGGTCGTCGCGCTGCTCGACGGAGGCGAAGAAGGAGTCGAGGTCGGCGTGCAGGACCGTGCCCTCGTCCTCGACGCTGGTCTCCGTCCGTCGGCCGCTCACGGGGTCATCCTCGCGCCCGCCACCGACGGATTGGTGTCTTGCCCGGCTTGCGCTGTAGGATGACCGCTGGCCTGCTTGCAGGCCGTGATGTGTCGTGCACTTCGACGGACGGATCTGACGTGCTTCCCGGACCACTGGTCTTCGACACCCAGGTACTGGGTCGCCGACCGGGCACCGAGAAGACGTACGAGAAGACCATCGAGGCGCCGGCGGATCTGGGTCACGACGTCATCGGCGTGCCCGAGGGATCGCCCATCGATCTCGAGCTCCGGCTCGAGGCCGTCATGGACGGGGTGCTGGCCACCGGCACCGCCTCGGCACGGACGGTCGGCGAGTGCGTGCGGTGCCTCGAAGCCCTCGACGAGACGATCGACGTGGACTTCCAGGAGCTGTACGTCTACGAACCGGTTGCCACCGGGGAGGACGCCGACGACGAGATGGCCCTCGAGGACGAGCTGCTCGACCTCGAACCCGTCCTGCGGGACGCGGTGGTGCTGGCGCTACCGTTGAACCCGTTGTGTGACCCGGACTGCCCGGGACTGTGCCCCGAGTGCGGGGCGCGGCTCGCGGACGATCCAGGCCACACACACGGCGAGGCGATCGACCCCCGCTGGTCCAGCCTCAGCCAGCTCACCACAGACATGAACCAGCCGGACCCCGGTCCGGAGAGCCCCAAGGAGTAATCGTGGCGGTCCCGAAGCGCAAGCTCTCGCGCAGCAACACGCGTCACCGTCGGTCGCAGTGGAAGACCACCGCGCCCCAGCTGGCCGACTGCGCCAACCCGGCGTGCGGCGCCAAGGTGCTGCCGCACCGCGCGTGCGGCGAGTGCGGCCAGTACGGCGCCCGTGGCGAGCGCCGTCAGGTCCTCTGACACGTCGTCCACACCGGTCGGCGTGGACGCGCTGCGTGAGGTGCTCGGAGTCCCCGACCTGGACTCCGAGCTGCTCGAGCACGCCCTGACGCACCGCTCGTACGCCTACGAGCACGACGGCGTGCTGCACAACGAGCGACTCGAGTTCCTCGGGGACTCGGTGCTCGGTCTCGTCGTCACGGACGCCCTGTTCACGACGCACCCGGACCTGCCCGAGGGGCAGCTGGCCAAGCTGCGGGCTGCCGTCGTCAGCGCCAAGGCCCTGGCCGAGGTGGCCCACGTCCTCGACCTCGGAGCCCACCTGCGGCTCGGTCGAGGCGAGGAGACCACCGGCGGACGCTCGAAGGCGTCGATCCTCTCCGACGCCGTCGAGGCGGTGCTCGGTGCGGTCTACGTGCAGTTCGGCATCGAGCGTTCCGCGGAGGTCATCCACCGGGTCTTCGACCCCTTCATCGCGCGCGCCGCGGATCTGGGCGCGGGCCTGGACTGGAAGACGTCGCTGCAGGAGATCGGCGCCGACCACGACCTCGGTGTTCCCGAGTACGCCATCGTCGGGACCGGACCGGATCACGACAAGACCTTCACGGCTCGGGTCTACCTGCGGGTGCGGGAGTACGGACTCGGCACCGGCCGGTCCAAGAAGGAGGCCGAGCAGAAGGTCGCCGAGATCGCGTGGCGGACGCTGCAGGCCGAGCTCAGCCCGGCCGACGCCGTCGAGGTCTGAACCGACCGTGCCGGAGCTGCCCGAGGTCGAGGTCGTCCGTCGGGGCCTGGACGCCCACGTGGTGGGACGCACCGTCACCGCCGTGCGTGTCCTGGAGCCACGCTCGCTGCGGCGGCACGAACCCGGGCCGACGGACTTCGTCGATCGGCTCGTCGAGCGTCGTGTGGTCGCCGCCCGGCGTCGCGGCAAGTACCTGTGGCTCGCTCTGGATGACGAGACCACCGGCGACGCCGTCCTGTGCCATCTCGGCATGAGCGGTCAGATGCTCATCAGCGACGCCGACGAGGTCGCGCAACGCCACCTGCGCGTCGTGGTGGGACTCGACGACGGCCGGGAGCTGCGGTTCTGCGACCAGCGGATCTTCGGGGGCATGTCGTTCAGCGAGGACGGCGCGGTGCTGCCGCCGGAGATCGCCCACATCGCACGCGATCCCCTCGACGACGCCTTCGACCCTGCAGGCTTCGCGACGTCGCTGCGTCGTCGCCAGACCGGTGTGAAGCGCGCGCTGCTGGACCAGACGCTCGTCTCCGGCGTCGGCAACATCTACGCGGACGAGGCCCTCTGGCGCAGCCGGCTGCACTACGCCCGCAACACCCGCCACCTGCGGCTGCGGGAGATCGAGACGCTCGTCGGGCACGCGACCGACGTCATGACCGAGGCACTGGACCAGGGTGGGACGTCGTTCGACGCGCTGTACGTCAACGTCAACGGCCAGAGCGGCTACTTCGACCGGTCGTTGTCCGCCTACGGCCGAGAGGGCGAGCCGTGCCCCCGGTGCGGCACCCCCATCCGGCGCGACGCCTTCATGAACCGCTCGTCGTTCACCTGCCCGAGGTGCCAGCCACGGCCCCGCAACGGCAAGTTCTGACGCGTGCGCGGTAGCCTGCGCGGCGTGGAGAGTCCCTACGGGATCGAGGCGCGGGCACGCCTGGTGGCCGAGGCGCCCAAGCGCGCCGGGCGTACCCCCTTCGAGCGCGACCGCGGCCGCGTCGTGCACAGTGCGGCCCTGCGTCGGCTGTCCGCCAAGACGCAGGTCATGGGCGCCGGGACCGACGACTTCGTCCGCAACCGCCTGACGCACTCGCTGGAGGTGGCGCAGGTGGCCCGCGAGCTCGGGCAGTCCCTGGGCTGCGACCCCGACGTCGTCGACTCCGCTGCCCTCTCCCACGACCTCGGCCACCCTCCGTTCGGTCACAACGGGGAGGTCGCGCTCGACGAGGCGGCCCAGTCGTGCGGAGGGTTCGAGGGCAACGCCCAGACCCTGCGGATCCTGAGCCGCCTGGAGTCCAAGACCTTCACCGACGACGGTCGCAGCGTGGGTCTCAACCTCACCCGGGCCACGCTCTCGGCGTGCGTCAAGTACCCGTGGGCACGCGGCGAGGCGCCCGGCGGCGGTCCGAAGTTCGGCGTCTACGACGACGACCGTTGGGTCTTCGACTGGCTGCGTGACGATGCCCCCGGCCTCCGGCGACCCATCGAGGCGCAGGTCATGGATCTCGCCGACGACATCGCCTACTCCGTGCACGACGTCGAGGACGGGGTCTTCGGCGGCTGGTTCTCCCTCGTCCCCGGCACGATCGACGTCCCTGCGCTGCACCACGTCGCCCGTGACTGGTACGACGCCGACGCCACCGACGAACGGCTCGACGCCGCCCTCTCCCGGCTGCAGGAGCTGCCGGAGTGGCCGAGGGCGGAGTTCGACGGCGGGCGCCGCTCCCGGGCGGTGCTGAAGAGCCTCACGAGCGCCCTCATCGGCCGGTTCGCCGTCGCGGCGCAGCACGCGACCGTCGAGCGGTGGGGGAGCGGCCCGCTTGCCCGCTACGCCGCCGACCTCGAGGTGCCGGCTGCCACGCAGGACGAGATCACGGTCCTGAAGTCCATCGCTGCGCACTACGTCATGCGCTCGGATGATCGCGTCGAGCATCTCGCGGAGCAGCGTGGTCTCCTGCACGCCCTCGTCGACCACCTCGTCACCACCGGCGGCGACCACCTGGAGCACGAGTTCGCCACCGACCTGCTCGCCGCGTCCGACGACGCCGCCGCCCTGCGGGTCGTCATCGACCAGGTGGCCAGCCTGACGGACGTGTCCGCGCGGCTGTGGGCTGACAGCCTGCTCGGTTGACTCACGACCTAGGATCGACGCGTGGTGGGACGCATCAAGGACGAGGACATCCAGCTCGTCCGCGAGCGCGCACGCATCGATGAGGTCGTCGAGCAGTACGTCACCCTGCGCAACGCGGGCGGCGGCTCTCGCAAGGGTCTGTGCCCCTTTCACGACGAGAAGAGTCCGTCGTTCAACGTGCGTCCGGCGCAGGGGTTCTACCACTGCTTCGGCTGTGGGGCCTCAGGAGACGTCTTCACCTTCCTCAGGGAGATCGAGGGGCTCGGTTTCGTCGAGTCCGTCGAGCGGCTCGCCGCGAAGTACGGCATCCAGCTGCGGTACGAGGAGGGCGCCCCCACCGGCCCGCGGCGCGACCCGAGGCAGCGTCAGCGGTTGCTGGAGGCGCACCGGCTCGCCGCAGACTTCTACGCCGAGTGCCTCGGCTCCGCCCCCGAGGCCCAGGTCGGCCGGCAGTTCGTCACCGACCGCGGGTTCGACCAGTCGGCCGCCCAGACGTTCGGCATGGGATTCGCGCCGCGCGGGGGAGAGGCGCTCGTCTCGCACCTGCGCGGCAAGGGCTTCACCGACGAGGAGCTCGTCGTGGGCGGGCTCGCCTCACGTGGCCAGCGGGGTCTCTACGACCGGTTCCGCGGCCGGCTGCTCTGGCCCATCCGCGAGATGACCGGCGAGGTCATCGGCTTCGGTGCGCGGCGCATGTTCGACGACGACCGGGTGGAGGCCAAATACCTCCACCCCTCCGAGACGCCGATCTACAAGAAGAGCCAGGTGCTCTACGGCATCGATCTCGCCCGACGGCAGATCTCGGGGTCCAGCCAGGCCGTCATCGTGGAGGGCTACACCGACGTCATGGCGTGCCACCAGGCCGGTGTGCGGACCGCGGTGGCCACGTGTGGCACGGCGTTCGGCGACGAGCACGCCCGGGTCCTGCGCCGGATCCTGCTCGACCACGGGACGTTGCACGGCGAGGTCATCTTCACCTTCGACGGCGACGAGGCCGGCCAGCGCGCGGCGATGAAGGCGTTCGAGGGCGACCAGGCCTTCGTCGCGCAGACGTACGTGGCGGTGGAGCCACGCGGCATGGACCCGTGCGACCTCCGGCTCGCCGACGGCGACGCCTCGGTGCGTGAGCTCGTCGCGTCGCGGGTGCCCCTCTACCGCTTCGTCCTCGACAACGTGCTCGCCCGCTACGACCTCGACCGCGCCGACCAGCGCATCGATGCCGTGCGGGAGTCCGTGGGGCTCACCTCGGCCATCCGCGACAAGAGCAAGGTCGAGGAGTTCCTGCGGGAGGTCGCCACCCAGGTGGGCGTCGACGTCGACCAGGTGCGTTCGGAGCACCGGCGGCACAAGCCGTCCGCGCCGAAGCAGCCGTCGCGGGCGCAGGCGAGCGAGCCGGCGGAGCAGACCGCGCCGTCCGCACCGTTCGCCAGCTTCGGCGCACCGCAGTTCGCCGACGAGCGCGAGGCGTTGAAGGCCGTCGCCCAGTTCCCGCACCTCGCCGCGCCCCATCTGGGCGACGTGCACGAGAACGACTTCACGCACCCCGTCGCCCAGGAGCTGTGGCGTCGGCTGAGGGAGCACGAGCTTCCCGCCCAGCCGGATGCCGGCTGGCTGCCGCGCATCTCCGACGCGATGCCGTCCGAGGACCTGCGTCGCGTCCTCGCGGTCGCCGCCGTCGAGCCGTTGCGTTCCAGCGAGCGGTCGACGGCCGCCGTGGTCTCCTCGGTGATCGCGCGGCTGCAGCTGCTGACGCTCGAACGCTCGATCACCGACGTGAAGTCCAAGCTGCAGCGCACCAACCCCGTCGAGGAGCCGGAGGCCTACAACCGGATGTTCGGCGAGCTCATCGCGCTGGAGCAGCAGAAGCGGGAGATGCGGGAACGCCTCCTCGGGCCCGAGGCCTGATCCACAGGCAGCATGCTCTGCGCGACGTGTCCACAGCCGCGCACCGATGTCGCCCGTGGGGCCGGTGATCGCGACAGGCTCGGGGTGTGTCCCACCTGCTCGCCGACCTCCTGCGTGAACCACCGCTCGAGCGCGACCGTGAGCTGGCCCTGGCGAGAGCCGCCCGAGCCGGTGACGAGGTCGCGCGCCGACTGCTGGTGCGGTCCAGCCTGCGGCTCGTCGCCCTGCGAGTGCGTGCGCTCGGCGTACCACCGGGCGACGTCGACGACGCCGTCCAGGACGGCGCCCTCGCGCTGATCGCCGCGGTGGGGCGCTTCGATCCCGATCGTGGTGTCCGCCTCGCGACGTTCGCCTGGCCGCGCATCGGTGGAGCGCTGCTCCGCCGGTGGGAGTCCGCGCGCGGAGCAGTGCCATGCGTGCCGGAGGAGTTGCCTGTCGTCGTCGACGAGCGGGTCGACGTGGCCGCTGCCGCGTCGGTCGACTCGCTCCTGGGGGTGCTCGCGGACGACGAGAACGAGGTGGTCCGCATGCGCCACGGCCTCCCACCGTGGTCGGCTCCGTGCCCGTGGGAGCGAGTGGCCGACCACCTCGAGGTCAGCGTCTCCGCGGCGCGGCGCATCGGGGTCCGGGCGATGTCACGCCTGCGGTCGGAGGTTGGTACAGTTGGCGACCGTGCTCCCGACCACCGGGAGTCGGTCCCCCGTAGCTCAATTGGCAGAGCATTCGACTGTTAATCGAAGGGTTACTGGTTCGAGTCCAGTCGGGGGAGCCAGGCCCGTCGTAGCGTGCTACGCCGGGCCTCTTTCGTTGAGTGTCGGCCGTCGGGCGAGCCGGTCAGGTACTGGACCGGAAGACGAGCTCGTACCCGAGGTCGCGCCGGATCGGCGGTGTGTCGGGTGCGGTGATCCGCTCCAGCAGGTGCTGTGCCGCCAGCTGACCTTGATGGGCCGCCGGCACCGCGACGGTGGTGAGCCCTGGCGTCACGGCCGAGGCGAGGTCGAAGTCACCGAATCCGGTGACGGCGATGTCGTCGGGCACGCTCAGCGCGCTCCGCGCGGCGCCGAGGACCGCGCCCGCGGCGAGGATGTCGGTCGAGAACATCAGGACGTCGGCCTCCGGGAACGACTCGCGTGCGCGGTGCAGCAGCAGCTCACCTGAGGCGAGGGTCAGGGGCAGCTCGGAGGCGTCGAGGTGGCGGGGCTCCAGGTGCTCGCCGAAGTGGGCGCGGTGCTGGTCACGGAACCCCTCGAAGCGGCGAGCGCTGCGATGGTCGCCACTGCGGAGGCGTCCGACGAAGACCGGGCGTCTGAAGGAGCGCTGTTCGACCAGTGCGGTGAAGAGGTCGGCCATGGCGGTGTGGTTGGAGAACCCGAACAGCGAGTCGATGGGGGTCTGCGTCCATTCCCAGGTCTCCACCACCGGGAGGCCGGCGCCGGCCAGCATCCGGCGACACGTCTCGGTGTGGTCGACGCCGACCATGAGGACGCCGTCGGGGCGACGCCCTAGGAGCTTGCGCACGAGCTGCTCCTCGTGGTCGAGGTCGTACTCGTTGACGCCGAGCACGAGCTCGTGGTCCTGGTCGCCCAGCACACGAGTCGCGGCGTGCAGCGTGTCCGCGAAGACGGAGGTGGAGATCGTCGGGACGATCATCGCCACGAGGCGGCTCGAGTTGGAGGCCAGGCCGCTGGCGGTGAGATTCGGCACGTACCCCGTCTGCCGCACGGCGCCCTCGACTCTTGAGAGCATCGCCTCCGAGACGCTCTCCGGGTCGCGCAGCGCCCGCGAGACCGTCTGCGCGGACACGCCGGCGATGCGTGCGACGTCGGCCATGGTCGTCGAGCGCGTCTCCGACCCGCGGCGTCGCCGCGGGGAACGGGTGGGGGACTGCGACTCCGGAAGGGTGCTCACGTCGCCTCGTCATCGGTGGGGAAGGACGTCTCGAGCCTAGTGGACGTCGGCGACGGCAACATGGACCCATGGGGTTGTGTTAGCGCTAATAATAGCGCTAACATCTCGTGACCGGCGTCACGCAGCGTCGGTCACACCGCCAGGAGAGGGACAGATGAAGGTTCTCGAAGGACTCCGCGTCATCGATGTATCGATCGCCATGGCTGGGCCGTTCGCGGCGCAGAAGCTGGCCGACCTGGGCGCGGACGTGATCAAGGTCGAGCCGGTGACGGGGGAGTGGCAGCGACACGTCTCGGCCGGTGGCGCGAAGGGAGAGCACGTCAATGCCTCCTTCCTGTCGCTGAACCGCAACAAGCGCTCGATCTCGCTCAACCTGAAGGACCCTCGCGGCCGCGAGGTGCTGCTCGACCTGGTGAGGTCCGCCGACGTGTTCCTGCAGAACTACCGGACCGGGGTCGCCGGTCGGCTCGGCGTCGACTACGAGTCGCTGCGCGCCGTCAAGTCGGACCTGGTCTACGTCTCGATGTCCGGATACGGGGAGTCCGGCCCCTACGCCCAGCGGCCGGGACAGGACCTGATCCTGCAGGCGATGAGCGGCGGCCTGTACAGCGGCCAGCGAGAGGGCGAGGCCCCCCGCGCAGCACCCTTCTTCATGGTGGACGCCTTCGCTGCGTACTCCGCCTTCGAGGGTGCACTCGCCGCCCTGTTCCACCGCGAGCGCACCGGGGAGGGCCAGCGCGTCGACGTCAACATGCTCGACGCGGTCATCGCCGCCCAGATGCAAGAGCTGAGCGTCTCGACGGTCGGTGGGATCCAACAGTCGCCGAGCCGTGAGGTGCACGCGCACTCCTACATCCGAGCGCCCTACGGGATCTACCAGACCTCGGACGGCCACATCGCCCTGTCCTTCGCAGAGATGGAGGATCTCGCTCGGCTGTTCGGTGACGACCGCTTCCTCGCATTCGACGCCGAGCGCGACGGCTTCACCCATCGCGACGAGATCTCTGCACTGGTCACGGAGAACCTCCGCACCGCCTCGAGCGAGCACTGGATCGAGCTGCTCGGCTCTGCCGGCGTCTGGGTCGGTCCGGTCTACGACTACGAAGAGCTGCTGGACGACCCCCAGGTGCAGCACAACCAGTCGTTCGTGCAGTACGAGCACCCCACCGAGGGCGCCGTGACCACTCCCGGCTTCGCGTTCCGACTCGGCGCGCAGGCGCAGGAGCTCTACCGCCCCGCCCCGCTCAACGGCCAGCACTCCGAAGAGATCCTGCGTGAGCTCGGCCGCGACCACGACGCCATCCACGACCTCGTCGCGGGAGGAGTCGTCCACTGCGACGACGTCCTGACCGCCGACGTTCGCTGACCCGCCACACTAGGAAAGAACCGACCATGAACCCTCCCGTCACCACCCCGGGGTCCGCCCCCAACCGGCCGGTCATCCTCTTCGTCCATGGCGG
>JBQGDU010000496.1:0-7171 GCA_052039245.1 Aeromicrobium sp.
GCCGGCCGACCTGCGCAGCATCACCGACCTGTACGAGGCGGGGGCGCGATCCATCGGCATCCACGTGGAGTCCCTCGACGATGAGGTCCTGCGGCGCTGGACGCCCGGGAAGGCCACCGTTCCCATGAGCGAGTACCGGGCGGCGTGGCGCGAGGCGGTTCGGGTCTTCGGCCGCAACGAGGTCTCCACCTACCTCCTGGTGGGTCTCGGGGAGGATCCCGACGAGCTGGTCGCCGGTGCGAGGGAGCTCATCGACATGGGGGTCTACCCCTTCGTCGTGCCGTTCCGCCCCCTCGCGGGGACCCTGGCCACCGATGTGGACGGGGTGGGAGCGCCGGACCCGCGGGAGGTCGGACGGGTGACCCGGCAGGTCGCCGGGGCGCTGCGCGAGGCGGGGATGCTCGGCTCGGACCAGTCGGCAGGGTGCGCAGCCTGTGGCGCCTGCAGCGCACTGGGCTGTGAGGGGGCGTGATGCGGACCGTCGACGTCACCGACAACGGCATCCTGACCGGGGAGCGCCGCAGCAGCACCGGGACGCCCTTCCTCGTGGTCGAGGCTGACGGTGCGGCTCGCCGGGCGTACCACCGACTCCGCACGGAGGTCTTCGTCACCGAGCAGCAGATGTTCCCCGGCTCGGACCGCGACGAGGTCGACGACGACGTGCGCACGATCGTGCTCGTGGCGACGACGACCTCCGGCGACGTCGTCGGGGGCGTGAGGATCCATCCGGCGGTCGCGCCCGACATCGGGTGGTGGCGGGGGTCGCGCCTGGTCGTCCGCCCCGACGCCCGATCCGGGGCGGGTATCGGAGCGGCCCTGGTGCGGGCGGCCTGCGCCCGGGCCGAGGCCGAGGGTGCACTGCGCTTCGAGGCGACGATCCAGGCGCAGAACGAGCCGCTCTTCGCCCGGCTCGGCTGGGTCTCCCAGCAGCACCTGGTGCTGCACGGACGCGAGCACGTCGTGGTGGACTGGCCGATCGCCCGGGTGCAGCGCCTCGTGGCGGCGACGAAGCAGGCGCTCGGGGGTCTCCTCGGGGAGATCGTGGGTCCCGCGGACGGCTTCCGGGGCGACGACGGGTCACCGGTGCCCGGGACCGACGTCGTGGCGGCCTGCGACGCAGTGCTCCCGGCGATGGTCGAGCGCGACCCTGAGTGGGCCGGCTGGTGTGCCGTGCTGGTGAACGTCAACGACCTGTCGGCGATGGGCGCCTCACCCGTGGGACTGCTCGACGCGGTGGCCGCGCGCGACGCGTCGTTCGCCCGGCGGATCGTGCGCGGCCTGCGCGACGGTGCGGACGCCTGGGGCGTCCCGATCCTCGGCGGTCACACCCAGCTGGGCGTGCCTGCCGCGTTGAGCGTCACGGCACTCGGGCGGAGCAGCAGCCCGGTCCCCGGCGGTGGAGGCAGAGCCGGCGACACCCTCCGGCTCACGGCCGACCTGCAGGGACGCTGGCGGCCGGGCTACCGCGGCTCGCAGTGGGACAGCACGTCGACCCGCCGCAGCGAGGAGCTGCGGCGGATGAACGGCCTCGTCGCCTCCCGCCGCCCGGCGGCGGCGAAGGACGTGAGCATGTCAGGGGTGGTGGGCACGATCGGGATGCTTGCCGAGGCGAGCGGATGTCGTGCCGTGCTCGACGTCGCCGACGTCCCGACGCCGGACGGCGTCACGACGGGCGACTGGCTGACCTGCTTCCCCGGCTTCGCGATGGTGACCGCCGACCGTGGGGAAGCGCCCCTGGATCCCTCGGGCCTGGTGACCACCGCCGCCTGCGGAGGACTCGTCGAGGGGGCCGGCGTGGGACTGCGTTGGCCGGACGGTGTCGTCACCGAGGCCGTCGAGTCCAGCGTCACCGGGATGGGAGCAGCATGAGCAGCACTGCAGTGGCCGCCGCGTCCGCCGCGTTCGGCCGAGACGTCGAGGAGAACCTGGCGACGATCGGGACGCTGGTCGGGCGGGCGAGATCGGCAGGTGTCTCGCTCCTGGCCCTGCCCGAGGCCTGCCTCGGTGGGTATCTCTCGGTCCTGGGGCGGGGCCGCGACGGGAGTCATGACGAGCCCCCGGAGTCGCTGCCGCCGGTGACGGACGTCGACGGTCCGGAGCTGCGCAGGGTCGCCGAGCTGGCCCGGGAGATGACGCTCGTGGTCGGCTTCTGCGAGCAGGACGGTGCGGAGCGCTTCAACAGTGCCGCCGTCGTGACGGGCGACGGCGTCCTGGACGTCTACCGCAAGGTCCACCAGCCGCTCGGCGAGGGCCTGCACTACGAGGCGGGGCGCGAGTTCCGGACGGTGGAGACGCCGGCCGGGCGGATCGGCACGCTGATCTGTTACGACAAGGCGTTCCCGGAGGCCGCGCGGGCCCTCGCGCTCGACGGTGCGGAGGTCATCGCCTGCGTTTCGGCCTGGCCCGCCTCCAGGACCGCCGGGGCCCGCGACATCGCTGCCGACCGCTGGACGCACCGGTTCAACCTGTTCGACCAGGCACGTGCGCTGGAGAACCAGGTGGTCTGGGTGGCTGCCAACCAGCACGGCACGTTCGGCCGGCTGCGGTTCGTGGCGAACGCCAAGGTCGTCGGTCCGGGCGGTGACGTCCGAGCGACGACGGGCACCGACGCCGGACTCGCCGTGGCGCCGATGGACGTGGGGGCGGAGCTGGAAGCGGCACGACGGGCGATGTTCCACCTGCGCGACCGTCGTCCGGAGCTCTACGGGGAGCCGGCCCATGCCTGAGATGACCATGACCGTGCGCTGGCCCGATGCCAGCACGACGGACCTGTACTCGCCGTCGCTGGTGCTGCACGACCACCTGGAGACCGGTCGGGGCTATGCGGTCTCGGACTTCCTGGCTCGGGCGGAGACCGCCCTGGCCGAGGCCAGCGAACGCGTCCGGGCGCGATACGGGTTCGCCTGTACCTCCGCTGCGGCCACGATCGAGCAGGTCCGGGCTGCGGTGGCGGGCTTCGCCCCCGAGCAGACCGTCCTGGTGCTCGCCATGCACCCACCGCTGCCGAAGGAGACCCCATGAACCATGTCGACGTCGCGATCGTCGGGGCCGGGCAGGCCGGACTGTCGGTCAGCTGGCACCTCGGCCGAGCCGGGGTCGAGCACGTCCTGCTCGAGGCCCAGACACCGGTGCACGAGTGGCGCGACGCGCGATGGGACCACTTCACCCTCGTGACCCCCAACTGGCACTGCCGGCTTCCCGGGCACGAGTACGCCGGTCCCGACCCGGACGGCTTCATGACGCGTGATGAGGTCGTGGCCTGGCTGGACGAGTACGTCGCCGAGCTGGCAGCCCCGGTCCGGACCCACGTCCGGGTGACCGGGCTGCGTCAGGAGACCGGGGGAGGATTCCTGCTGGACCTGCAGACCCCGGAGGGTCCCGAGGAGCTGACGGCCGGGCAGGTCGTGATCGCCACCGGCGGGTACCACCGGCCGGTCGTGCCGGACGCCGCTCACGCGATCGACCCGTCGATCACCCAGCTGCACTCGCAGCAGTACCGCGCACCGGACCAGCTGCCCGAGGGCGGTGTGCTGGTGGTCGGGACGGGCCAGTCCGGGGCGCAGATCGCCGAGGACCTGCACCTGGAGGGCCGTCAGGTCCACCTGGCAGTGGGCAGCGCACCGCGCGTCGCCCGGTTCTACCGCGGACGGGACTGCATGACGTGGCTGAGCGACATGGGACTCTACGACACGGCCGTGCAGCAGTACCCCGGTGGCGTCGCGGCCCGGGAGAAGACCAACCACTACGTGACGGGCCGGGACGGAGGGCGCGACATCGACCTGCGGCAGTTCGCCCGGGAGGGCATGCGGCTCTACGGGGCGCTCAGCCGTGGCCGCGGGGTGGGCGTCGAGTTCGAGCCGACGCTCACCCGCGCGCTCGACGCCGCCGACGACGTCCACCGCTCCATCTGCCGCGACATCGACCGCTACCTCGAGTCCGCGGGCATCGACGCACCCCTGGAGGGTCTCTACGAGCCCGTCTGGGAGCCCGAGGACGAGCCGCGGTACCTCGACCTCGCCGAGGAGGGCGTCACGTCCGTCGTGTGGGCGATCGGCTACCGGCCCGACTACTCGTGGGTGCGCGTGGGCGTCTTCGACGGTTCCGGCCGCCCCACCCACGACCGGGGGAGCACCGCGGTGCCGGGGCTGTCGTTCATCGGACTGCCGTGGATGCACACCTGGGGCTCGGGGCGGTTCCTCGGCATCGCCGCCGCTGCCGCCCACGTCGCCGAGTGCGTCGTCGCCCAGGCGCGCCGGCGTCCCGTGCTCGCCGCGAGCCTCGGGGCCTGAGGGGTGGCGTTGCTGCGTCTGGCGGCGGTCGCGGCACACTTCGGTCGCGACCTGCAGAGAGCGCTGCCCAAGGTGCAGGGCATCATCGACGACGCACGGACCCGTGGGGTGGACCTGCTGGTGCTCCCCTTCGGAACTCTCGGGGGCTACCTGGACGACCTCAGGCATCCCGACTCCGCCGAGCTGCCTCCGGCGATCGCGACCGACGGCCCCGAGATCGAGCAGGTCCGGCGGATGGCCGGCGGGCTCACGGTCTGCCTGGGGTACACGGAGCTGGCCGGTGATCGCAGGTTCGAGACCGCCGCGTGCCTGACCGGCGACGGCATCCTCGGGACGCACCGCAAGGTGCACCAGCCGGCCGGGGAGTCCCTCGTCTTCGACGCGGGGTCGTCGTTCGCAGCGTTCGAGACCCCGGTGGGCCGGATGGGGATGATGATCGACTACGACAAGACCTTTCCCGAGGCGGCCCGGTCGTTGGCGCTGGACGGTGCGCGGATCGTCGCGTGTCTCTCGGCCTGGCCGGCCAGCGTGACCGACCGGGCATCGCGTCTGACGCAGGACCGGCAGTCCAAGCTGTTCGACCTCTACGACAGCGCGCGGGCGGCGGAGAACCAGATCCTGTGGGTCTCCTCGAACCAGACCGGGGTCCGCGGCGACCTGCGCTTCCTCGGCCAGGCGAAGGTCGTCGGTCCCGGCGGCGACGTGCTGGCGCGCACCTGGTCCAAGGGGGGACTGGCGCTGGCCGAGACCGACGTGCAGCACGAGGTGTCCAGAGCACGGCGAGTCCTGCACCACCTGCGCGAGCTGACGCCCGAGGCCTACCTGAGCCCGGGACAGGAGCGTCGATGAGGATCGCTCTGCTGACCTACTCCTCGCGACCCCGAGGTGGCGTGGTGCACACCCTCGCCCTGGCGGAGGCGTTGGCGCGCGACGGTGACGAGGTGCACGTGTGGACGCTCGCCCGTGGTGGCGACGAGGGGTTCTTCCGGCCGGTCGACCCGACGGTCGTCGTGCACGCCGTCCCGTTCGAGGACCGGGCCGAGGAGTCCGTCGGAGAGCGGATCGTCCGTTCGATCGCCGTGCTCCGGTCGGCCTTCGAGAGGCAGCGGCGCCACTACGACGTCGTGCACGCGCAGGACTGCATCAGTGCGAACGCGGCGTTGCCCTGCCTGCGGACCATCCATCACCTGGACACCTTCACGACGCCGCAGCTCGCGGCGTGCCACGAACGCGCCGTGGTGGAGCCGGAGGGGCACGTCTGCGTCTCTCGGGCCGTCGCCACCGAGGTGACGCTCGGCTGGGGCATCCGACCGGTGGTCATCTCGAACGGCGTCGACGCGGAGCGCTTCGCCGCGGGCGCGGCGGATCGCCAGGGCCGGGAGCGCTGGGCCGCCGAGCTGGGCCCGTACGTGCTCGCGATGGGAGGGATCGAGCCACGCAAGGGCAGCATCGACCTGCTCGAGGCCTACGCGATGATGCGTCGGCGCCACCGCGACGTCCGGCTGGTCTTCGCCGGAGGGGAGACGCTCTTCGACTACCGCGAGTACCGACAGGAGTTCGAGCGGCGTGCGACGGCGCTGCACGTGGACCACGTCGTGCTCGGCGCGGTCGAGGAGGCCCGCCTGGCATCGCTCGTGGCGCAGGCGCAGGCCCTGGCGATGGTCTCGACGAAGGAGGGCTTCGGGCTGGCCGGCATGGAGGCGCTCGCTGCGGGCACCCCGGTGGTGGTGCGGGACCTGCCCGTCCTGCGGGAGGTGTTCTCCGACGCGGTGACGTACGCGGACTCGCCGCTGTCGATCGCTGCCGGGCTCGCCCACGTCATCGACCAGCCACCGGACCCGGAGCCGGGGCGCGCGCTGGCGCGTTCCTACACCTGGCAGGCCGCGGCCCGGGAGCACCGACGGTTCTACCGCGAGTGGCTGGCCCGCTGAGGGTCTGCTCGTGACGACGTCTCGCGTCGCCGGCGTGGTGCGTGCGGCCGGGCGTCGGTGTGAGGATGGGGAATGACTTCTTTCGTCTCCCACACCACCATCGACTGCCACGATGCGTTCGCGCTGAGCGAGTGGTGGCGACAGGTGCTGGGCTACGTCGATGACCCGTCCGATCCCAACGAGCCCGGCCACGAGGAGTGCCCCATCCACGATCCCGCGGGTGGGGAGTGGCCGCACACGCTGCTGTTCATCGAGGTCCCGGACTCCGAGCTGCCGGCGAAGCGGATCCACTTCGACCTGCGCCCGAGCGACCGGACCCAGGCCGAGGAGATCGAGCGTCTTCAGGGACTCGGCGCGACGGTGGTGGCGGACCGGCGCGGTCGGTACGGGGAAGGGACGGGATGGGTGACGTTCGCCGATCCCGAGGGCAACCAGTTCTGCGTCCTGCGCTCTCCTGCGGAGCTGGCCGAGTCCTGACGGCTCGCGGGCCGAGCGCGCCCGTGCGCCCAGGGCGAACACCCTTAGCACTCGTCGGGCTTGAGTGCTAGATTCGGAACTGGCACTCTCACTAGGAGAGTGCCAACCGTGCACGGCCCCCGCGACGGCGTGCACACCCACCGTTTCCACCCGTCTGAAAGGGGAGTCGACAGTGTCGACCATCAAGCCGCTCGAGGATCGCGTCGTCGTCAAGACCGTCGAGGCCGAGCAGACCACCGCATCCGGCCTCGTCATCCCGGACACCGCCAAGGAGAAGCCGCAGGAGGGCGAGGTCGTGGCCGTGGGCCCCGGCCGCGTCGACGACAACGGCAACCGCGTGCCCGTGGACGTCGCCGTCGGCGACCGCGTCCTCTACAGCAAGTACGGAGGCACCGAGGTCAAGCACGGTGGCGATGAGTTCCTCATCCTCTCCTCGCGCGACCTGCTCGCCGTCGTCTCCTGACCCGACGCTCG
>JBQGDU010000497.1:0-3946 GCA_052039245.1 Aeromicrobium sp.
CAGCGCGCCTCCCAGGCCATGTGGGCCGACCGCTGACCCCGGCCCCCCGCCGACCGCCCCCCGGTGGCCCACCAATTGCTGGGAATCTGGGGGCCGGTCACGGTTCTGCGCCGCTCACCACGGCTTGCAAGCCGTGGTGAGCGGGGGAAGACCGTGCTGCGTCCGCACGGAAGAACCCGCCGCCTCTCGTAGGGTGAGGCCGTGACCACCTCCGGACGACTTCTCCTGGTGGACTCGGCCAGTCTGTACTTCCGTGCCTTCTACGGGGTGCCGGACTCGTTCAAGGCACCCGACGGCACGGTCGTCAACGCGCTGCGAGGACTGCTGGACTTCGTCTCGACCCTGACCACCCAGCACTCGCCCGACGCGATCGTGGCGTGCTGGGACGACGACTGGCGCCCGCAGTGGCGGGTCGACCTCCTCCCCTCGTACAAGACCCACCGGCTCGCCGACCCGAATGCCGTGGCTGCCGGTGGGGCCGTCGCCGAGGAGTCACCGGACCTGCTCACGCCGCAGGTGCCGCTCATCGCCGAGGCGCTCGCCATCGCCGGGATCCCCGTCGCCGGTGCCAAGGCGGCCGAGGCCGACGACGTGATCGGCACGCTCGCCCGGCTGTGGCAGGGACCCGTCGACGTCGTGACCGGCGACCGAGACCTCTTCCAGCTCGTCGACGACGACGCTGGGGTCCGTGTGCTCTACACCGCCCGCGGGGTCTCTCAGGCGGACGTCGTCGACGCGGAGTGGATCCGCACCAAGTACGGCATCGAGCCGGAGCAGTACGTGGACTTCGCGACGATGCGCGGCGACGCCTCCGACGGCATCCCCGGCGTCAAGGGCATCGGTGAGAAGGGCGCCGCGAAGCTGCTGGGCGAGTTCGGCGACCTCGACGGCATCCTCGCCGCGGCGGCCGACGAGTCCAGCAGCCTCAAGCCGCGCCAACGCGCCTCCCTGCTCGAGTCCGCAGAACTCATCGAGGTCATGCGGCGCGTCATCCGGGTCCGCGAGGACACCTGCGACGTCTCCGTCGTCGTGCCCCGCGCTCCCCTCTCCTCGGCGCAGCGGGCCGACCTCGAGCGATTCGGTGAACGCTGGGGCCTCGGCGGCGCCCCCGATCGCCTGATCGAGGCCATGGGTTCCTGAAGATCGGCCGCATCGGACGGGCCTCGACGGGGCCGTCGACGTGCCTGAGCGCCGAGTGGGAGCTCAGGAGGAGATGGAGCTGTACTCCACGACACCGCGTCGCAGACCGTCCAGCGCACGCCGTGCGGTGGTGCGCAGCTCCCCCGGACCGGCCGCCTGCGCGCTCTGGGCCATGACGTCGATCAGCTGCTTCATGGCGCGCACGAAGTCGCCCGCTGCCATCTCGGTCTCTCCCAGGACCTCGTCGAGTGAGGCACCCCGCACCCACGCCCAGGCCGTGCTGGCGAAGCCGAAGTCCGGCGAGCGGAGGAAGCGGACGCGGTGCTCGCGCTCCAGCTGCTGCAGGTCGGCGCACAGGCGGCCCATGTCCTCGGCGGCAGCGAGCACCTTCCCGTTCGGGAAGACCGGTGGCGGGGCGTCATCGGGATTACGGGTCTCGTAGCTGAGCCCGCTGATGACCGCGGCGAGCTCGTCGGCCTCGAGCCCGTCCCAGACGCCGCGCCGCAGGCACTCGCTCACCAGGAGATCCAGCTCGCTGTAGAGGCGCTGCAGACGTAGCCCGTCCTCGGTGACGGTGTCGCCGTCGAGGTAGCCGAGGTCGTCGAGCACCTCGCACACGTGGTCGAACTGCCGGGCGACGGTGTTGGTGCGCTGCTCGATCCGGCCGCGCTGGTTCCGGGTGTCGCGCTCGAGCTTCAGGTACCTCTCGGCCCAGCGGGCGTGCGACTCGCGGTCGGGACACGCGTGGCAGGGGTGGGCCTTGAGTCTTCCGCGGATCTCGGCGATGCGGGGGTCCTCGTGCGTGGGCCCGTGACCGCTGTCCTCGCGGTAGGCCTTGTCGCGCTGCCACGTGCCGTCCGGCACCCGGTTGCGCAGCGATGAGGCGAGGTCACGTCGGGACTGTGGATTCCTGGAGTTGAAGGACTTCGGGATCCGCATCCGGGTGATCGGCTGCACCGGGGTCGGGAAGTCCACGACGGCGAGCCGGCGGGCGTGCCGTCCGGCGGTGAGCACCAGTGGGCGTGGCGCCTGCGGGTCGGCCGTCCCCGGGTCGAGCACGACGGCGAGCCCGGCCCAGCGGCCGGCGGGGACGTCGATCACGTCGCCGATCTTGAGTCCGACGAGCGACTCCCGCGCCTCCTCCCGGGTGGCGGCCTTGCGGGCCTTCTTGCCGGAGGACTCGACGTCGCTCAGCTCACGGCGCAGGCGGGCGTACTCCATGAAGTCGCCGCGGTCGCACTCGGCGGCCTCGAGGTACCCGGTGAGGGCCTCGTCGGCCTTGTGGATCTGGCGGGCGAGCCCCACGACGGCGCGATCAGCCTGGAACTGCGCGAAGGACTGCTCCAGCAGCTCGCGAGCCCGCGCGCGTCCCACCTGGTCCACCAGGTTGACGGCCATGTTGTACGAGGGGCGGAAGGAGGAGTTGAGCGGGTACGTGCGTGTGGAGGCGAGCCCGGCCACCTGACGCGGGTCGAACCCGGCCTGCCAGAGCACGACGCCGTGCCCCTCGACGTCGATGCCCCGTCGGCCGGCGCGACCGGTCAGCTGGGTGTACTCGCCCGGCGTGATGTCGACGTGGGCCTCGCCGTTCCACTTGGAGAGGCGCTCGATGACGACGGAGCGGGCCGGCATGTTGATCCCGAGGGCGAGCGTCTCGGTGGCGAAGACGACGCGCACGAGACCTGCGCTGAACAGCCGCTCCACCACCTCCTTGAAGGTCGGGAGCATGCCGGCGTGGTGGGCCGCCACGCCGCGGCCCAGAGCGTCGCGGAAGTCGTGGTAGCCGAGGACGTGCAGGTCCTCGTCCGGCAGGTGGGCGCACGCGGCGTCGACTGCGTCCTCGATCTCGGTGCGCTCCTGCGGCGTCGTGAGCATGACGCGCGCGTCGAGCAGCTGCTGGACGGCCGCCGCGCACCCCGCTCGGCTGAACAGGAAGTAGATGGCCGGAAGGAGACCCTCGGACTCGAGCTTGGTGACCACCTCCACCCGGCTCGGCGTGCGGTGCTGCGTCCGCGGACGTCGCCCGCCCCGCGGTGGCCTGCCACGGCCACCCTTGCCTCGATTGAGCTGCCAGTCCTCCCGGGCCAGCCGCTCCAGCTGTCGGTTCACGACCGGTGCACCATCGGATGAGGAGAGCCCGTCCTCGAAGAGCGGGTAGAGACGGCGCCCGACGAGGACGTGCTGGTGCAGCGGCACGGGGCGACGTTCCTCGACGATCGTCACTGTCTCGCCCCGCACCTCGGTGAGCCAGTCGCCGAACTCCTCGGCGTTGGAGACCGTCGCGGACAGCGAGACGACGGCCACCGAGTCGGGCAGCCCGATGATGACCTCCTCCCACACGGCGCCGCGGAACCGGTCCGCCAGGTAGTGCACCTCGTCCATGACGACGAACCCGAGCCCGTCGAGCGTCCGCGAGCCCGCGTACAGCATGTTGCGCAGGACCTCGGTCGTCATGACGACGATCGGGGCCTCGCCGTTGATGGTGTTGTCACCGGTCAGCAGGCCGACGTTCTGCGCGCCGTACCGCTCCACGAGGTCGCCGTACTTCTGGTTGGAGAGCGCCTTGATCGGTGCGGTGTAGAAGCACTTGCGGTCGGTGGCGAGGGCGACGTGCACGGCGAACTCGCCCACCACCGTCTTGCCGGAACCCGTGGGGGCCGCGACGAGGACGCCCCGGCCGTCCTCCACCTCGCGGCAGGCTCGCACCTGGAAGTCGTCGAGCTCGAAGCCGTGGAGCCCACGGAACTCCGCCAGGTGGGGGTGCGCCCGCCCGGCGCGGGCACGGGCGTACTGCTCGGCCGGGGAG
>JBQGDU010000498.1:0-1804 GCA_052039245.1 Aeromicrobium sp.
GACCGTGTCGGCGACCCCCAGCCGGGCCAGGGTGTCGGTCGTGCTCGGGTGCAGACTCACGACGCGCTCGGGTCGGGCGTCGAGCGTCGACTCCACCCCGCAGCTGGTGACCGTGACCGGGTCTCCCGCTCCGGAGTCCGCGGAGGAGGAGTCGGTGGTGACGGTGCCGCAGCCGGCCGCCACGAGGGCGAGCAGCGCGGACAGTGCGAGGGGACGGGCAGGGGGTCGCTTCATGATGTTCCTTCGGGGTGGGGGGTGGGGGTGGCTCGGGAGACCGCCACGAGCGGACGTCCCGTGCGCGGGTGGTCGATGACGTCGCACGCGACGCCGTAGACGTCGCTCACCCGGGCAGGGTCGAGCACGTCGGAAGGTGGGCCGGCCGCGACGACGCGTCCGGCCTCGAGCAGCACGAGGTGATCGCAGTGCGCCGCGGCGAGGGAGAGGTCGTGCAGGGCGACGACACACGTCGTGTCGAGCTCGCCGAGCAGGGCGAGCAGCTCGAGCTGGTGCGCCACGTCGAGATGGTTGGTGGGCTCGTCGAGCAGCAGGACGCCCGGCTCCTGGCACAGGGCTCGGGCGACGAGCACGCGCTGGCGCTCTCCCCCGGACAGGCTCGGGAAGGCGCGGCCGGCGAGGTGGACGGTGCCGACTCGGCGCAGGGACGCCTCGGCGAGGGCGAGGTCGCCGGCACCCCGTCCGTGGGGGAGCCGGCCGAGCAGCACGACGTCGAGCACCGAGAGCTCGAGGTCGGCAGGCTGGTCCTGCGCCACGACGGAGCAGGCACGCGCCACGTCACGTCGACGCGCGGTCCGGACGTCCAGGTCGGCCAGACGCACGGATCCCGCGGTCGGCGCGAGCAGTCCGCTGGCGGCTCTCAGCAGGGTGGACTTGCCGCTGCCGTTCGGTCCCAGCAGTCCCACGACCTGCCCTGGTTCGGCGTCCAGTCCGGCGGCGTGGAGCACCTGGCGGCCGCCCAGGCTGACGTCGAGGTCGCGGATCCGCAGTGCCGCACCGACCGTCGAGCCGCTCATCGCTCGTTCCCGACCGGGCGCCGGCGCAGCAGCCACAGGAAGAAGGGCGCCCCGACCAGGGCCGTCACGACACCGATGGGGATCTCGCGCGGTGAGGCCGCCGTTCGCGCCACGGTGTCGACGACGATGGTCAGGAGCGCTCCGGCCAGCATCGTCACCGGCAGCAGGGTGCGGTGCCCGGCACCGACGAGCAGTCGGCACAGGTGCGGGACCACCATCCCGATGAAGCCGATCCCGCCGGCCACGGCCACCACGGCACCGGTGAGGAGCGACGTGACCACGAGAGACTCCACCCGGAGCCGGGTGAGGTCCACTCCGAGGGAGGCAGCGGTCTCGTCGCCGGCGGCAGCCGCGTCCAGGTGGCCGGCACGCACCGCGACGAAGGCGACACCCACGACCAGCGCGACGGTCGGGATGACGAGCGTCGCCCAGGTGGCTCCGGCGACGCTGCCGAGCAGGAAGAACAGCAGGCCGGGGAGCGTCCCGTGGTCGGCGGTGATGGTGATCCAGCCCGTGCCGGCACTGAACAGGTACGACAGCGCCACGCCCGCGAGGACGAGTCGCAGCGACTCGATGCGACCCCCGCGCGCGGCGAGCAGGTAGACGACGACACCCGCCGCCGCTGCCCCCGCGAACGCCGAGCCCGTGACGAGCAACCCGGGCACGGACGCGCCCAGCACGAGTGCGAGGACAGCCCCGAACGCCGCTCCCGATGACGATCCGAGCACGTACGGGTCGGCGAGCGGGTTCCGCACCACGGCCTGCAGGACGGC
>JBQGDU010000499.1:0-17686 GCA_052039245.1 Aeromicrobium sp.
CAGCGCACGGCGCCGTGGCGGCGTTCGAGGAGACGCACGCGCGCTGGGGGTCGGTGCCGTGGCGCGAGATCGTGGCGCCGGCCGTCGACGTCGCGCGTGGCGGGTTCCGGCTGGGGTCGGCGTCGCGGTACTACCTGGAGTACGTGCACGACGACATCTTCGGTTGGGACCCGTCGAGCCGGGCCGCCGTCCACGACCGACGGCAGGGCCGCGAGGGCGAGATCACCGACGACCTCGTCGTCGTGCCCGACCTCGCCGAGTCGCTGGAGATCATCGCGGCCGAGGGGGCGAACGCTCTGCACGTGGGTGACCTCGCGAACCTCGTCGCGGACGACGTCATGGCGCGTGGCGGGCTGCTGTCCCGTGAGGACCTCGCCGCCTACCGGCCGGCCGTGCGACCGTCGCTGCAGGCGCGCGTGGGGGACTGGCTCCTGGGGACCAACCCGCCGCCCGCGGTCGGCGGAGTCTGCGTCGCGGCGATGCTGCGGCTGCTGGACGGCCAGGAGCTCATCGAGGGCGAACGGTGGACCGACGCCGGGATCGAGCTACTGGTGCGGGTGCAGCGCGCAGTGCTCGGCCACCGGCTCGACGTGCTCGACCACAGCGACGACCTCGAGCGCGACGCCGCCGCGCTGCTGCGGCTGGTCTCCGACGAACCCGGCTCACTGCTCGGCTCGACGTCGAGCTCCACCGCGCACGTCTCGGCCAGCGACACCGACGGCGGGTCGTGCTCGGTCACCGTCTCCTCGGGCTACGGCTCGGGCATGATCGCGGCGGGCACCGGGATCTGGCTCAACAACTGCCTCGGTGAGCAGGAGCTCAATCCCGCCGGGCTGCACGGGCTGCCACCCGGCACCCGCCTGTTGTCCAACATGGCGCCCACGGTGGGTCGTCACCGCGACGGTGGGGTCCTGGCGATCGGGTCACCGGGCGCGGACCGGATCTCCACGGCCGTCGTGCAGGTGCTGGCCGGGTTCGCCGGCGCGGGAATGCGCCTGCAACGGGCTGTCGACCACCCGCGAGTCCACGTGCACCGGGCGGCGCGCGACGACGAGGTGGTCAAGCGCGAGACGGACCTGACCATGTACTACGGCGGCGTCGGGGCCACCCTGCTCCGTCTGGGACCGGACGGGCTGCACCTCGAGGCCGCCGCCGACCCTCGGCGCGACGGTGCCGTGCGCGTGGTGCGCGGGCCGTCCTGCTGATCGGGGACGTCAACGCCTCGCGGTCGGGACGTCCCACACCGCAGAGCCCACGGGTGCTTGACTGGAACGCATGGACCAGCCGGTGGTCATCGGTCATCGGGGTGTGCCGGGCGAACGGCTCGAGCACACCCGCCCCTCCTACGAGCTGGCGATCGCCCAGGGCGCGGACTACATCGAGCCCGACGTCGTCGCCACCCGCGACGGGGTGCTGGTGGTCCGCCACGAGAACGAGGTCGGCCACACCACCGACGTGGCGTCGCGCCCGGAGTTCGCGGACCGACGTACCACCAAGGTCATCGACGGGACACCGTTCGCGGGTTGGTTCACCGAGGACTTCACGTTGTCGGAGCTGAAGTCCCTGCGGTGCCGCGAACGGCTCCCGCAGCTGCGGGAACAGAACCTTCCCCTCAACGACCTCGAGCCGATCCTCACGTTCGACGAGGTCCTCGGCATCGCCCGGTCCGCCGATCGCATGGTCGGCGTCTACGTGGAGACGAAGCACCCGTCCTACTTCTCCGAGCGCGACCTCGACCTCGACGACCGGCTGCTGGACGCGCTCGAGCGCTTCGGGCTCAACCGACCCGACGCCGACGTGCCGGTGGTCTTCCAGTCGTCGGAGACCAGGAACCTGCGCGGACTGCGTGACCGGACGCCGCTGCCGCTCGTGCAGCTCATGGATCGTGCAGGGGCCCCGTGGGACCTCGTGGCCGCCGGGGATCCCCGCACCTACGCGGATCTGGAGTCAGCCGAGGAGCTGGTTCGGATCGCCGAGTACGCCGACGGCATCGGTCCCCACAAGAGCCAGGTCATCGGCCGCGACCGACGGCACCGGCTCACGGGTCCGACCGGCCTGGTCGAGCGAGCCCACGCGGCGGGGCTCTTCGTGCACATCTGGACGATGCGCGACGAGAACAACTTCCTCCCGGCGGACTACCGTGTCGGGACGGACGAGGCCGACCACGGCGACGCCGAGAGCGAGTACCTCGCGTTCCTCGACGCCGGCGTGGACGGCCTCTTCTCCGACTTCACGCAGACGGCGGTGGCGGCTCGTGGACGATGGTGGTCCGACCACGTGGCGCCTCCGGCATGAGCACCCACCCCGCGAGGTAGACCAGCAGGGTCGCGGCGGCGAAGAACGCGCCGATCACCATGATCAGTCGGACGAGGTTGGCGTCGATCCCGGTGTACTCGGCGATCCCGCCGCAGACACCGCCGATCCAACGATCCTCGGTGCTGCGCTGCAGCTTCTTGGCCATGGGCCCTCCTTCAGGCTCGGGCGTCGGGGATCAAGAACCACCCGACGACGTAGAACAGGACGAGCGAGCCGAGGCCGAGCACGGTGGCGGCGACGATCAGGAGCCGGACGACGGTGGGGTCGGCGCCGGTGTACTCGGCGATCCCGCCACACACCCCGCCGATCCAGCGGTCGTCAGCGCTGCGTCGGAGCTTCTTCGCGCTCATCGGGCACCTCCTCGGTCCCGTCGGTGGCCTCAGCACCCATCGTGTCATCCGTGTTCTCGTCGTTCGTGTCGTCGTCGTTCGTGTCGTCGTCGTTCGGGGCCTCGGTGGGCCCTGGCACCGACGGGCGGCGCGAGGCGATGACGGTGCCGACGATGCCGAGCACCCCCAGGACGATCAGGGTGGCGGCGACGGCGACCCCGGCGGTGTCGACGTCCAGCAGCTCGAGCTCCAGCACGACCCAGGCGGCCACGACGGCGGCGAAGGCGAGGCCGAAGACGGCACTGCCCCAGCGGAACGGATGGCGGTTCATCGTCGCACCACCGTGACCTGGCCCATCGACTGGTCGACGTCGAACGTCACGGACGGGGACCCGGGATCGGAGCGTTCGGTGACGTCGAGCCCGGTGCCGTTGTGCAGCCGGTCGAGGAAGTCGACACCACCGGCGAGGACGTCGGCCTCGAGCGTCACGGGGAGGTCGTCGGGGACGATGATCATCGTCTCGCCGAGGCCCTGCTCCATCGTGATGGTGCGGCCGATGAGGGACTGCGGATCGTCGACCTCGGTGAGGTCGAGGGTGAGGCGTCCCGCGCCGACCGTGTAGTCGGACTCCACGGCGGAGGCCGTCAGTGGTGCGTGCACCACGTCACCGGCACGCAGCGACGGCACGAGCGCACCGACGAGCAGGAACGGCAGGAGCAGCAGCCCGATCGCGATGAGCGGTCCTCCGTTGCCCCAGAGCGTCCCGACCAGCAGCCCGGCGGCGATGACACCGAGCGCGACCACGACGTAGGCGGTCCACCGCAGCTCGTCGGCAGGAGCGATGAGATAGGTGGCGGCGAGGGCGATCGCCGTGACCGAGAGGGTGAGCATCGTGAGGGCCCAGGAGAAGGGTCGGCGCTGCTTGGGTGGCTGGGGTGGCGGTCCGGGCGGTGCCTGTCCGACCGGGCCCTGTGGCGGGGGTGGCCAGGAGGCCGGGGGCGTGTCGGTGGCCGGCGTGCCCGGTTCCGGCCACGCGGTGGGTGTCGCCATGGTGCTCTCCTCGTGTGTCGACGGCGTGGACGCGTGCGCCGGACCCGGCGGTGCGTAGGTGGTGGGTGATGCGTCGGACGGGGTGGCCCCGCCTCGACGTGCGTCGGCCTTGCGTGGGCGGACGACGAAGAACCAGTAGCCGGCGGCGACCGGCAGGCCGATCCAGAACGCGATGAACGCGACGGGCCAGAAGAGGAACCCCAGACCGGTGTCGCCGACGACGGCGAAGAGGGCGAGGACCCCGCCGACGAGGAGCCCGGCAGTGCGCACCTGCTGCTCCCCGGGGCCGAGGTCGAACCAGTCGGCCACGAGGCTGCGGTCGGTCCGCTCGTCAGGCAGGAACAGCCATCCGGCGACGTACAGGATCGCGCCGGCGAGTCCCGCCAGGCAGAGCACGGCGAGCACGACGCGCAGGATCACCGGATCGATGCCGTAGTGCCGGCCGGCGCCGCCGCACACACCGCCGATGATCCGGTCCTCGTCGCTGCGACGGAGGTCGGCGAACGATCGATCGGGGGTGGGGTCGGTCCCGGCCGGTGCGGTGCCCGGCGGCAGGGGAGGGGTCTCGTTCATGTCTCCATCCTGCGGGGACGAGCACTCGCGGACCATCGGGCACGACCCTGATCCGTCCCCGGGACCACTCAGGGTGCGGCCCGGGTGGTCTCGGTGGCGCGCGCCCGAGCGCGCGTGTGACGATCGATCCGTGCCCCCGTCCCCTCGCGCCTACCGGCCGGCCGAGCATCGCCTCGTCGGCGGCGTGGCGACCGGGATCGCGGAGCACCTCGGGTGGCCGGTCCTGTGGGTCCGCGCCGGCTTCGTCGCGGCGACCTGGTTGAACGGGGCGGGCATCGTCGCCTACCTCGCACTGTGGCGGTTGCTCCCGCTGCGTACGCCCGACCTGAACCCTGGGCTCGACGCCGCCACCCGCCGTGGCGCACGACGCACGGGGCGGCCCGGCCTGGTGGAGGTGATCCAGACCGTCGCCGTGCTGGCGCTCGGCCTCGGCGTGATCTTCCTGGCGAGCGTCACCGGAGTCGGACCCTCCGGGGACGTGCTCCTCCCGGTGCTGGTCGCCGTCGTCGGGGTGGCGCTCGTGTGGCGCCAGATCGACGACGCGACGTGGGGATCGTGGCTCCAGCAGACCCGCGGGTGGGGCTTCGCTGCCCGCGTGGCCGGCGGCGTGCTGCTCGTCGGTGTCGCCGGGCTCTCGCTGTTCACCCAGGACCGGGGGTTCAGCGGACTGCGTGACCTGGCGTCCGCCTTCGGCATCGCGCTCATCGGACTCCTGCTGATCCTGGGCCCGTGGATCATGTCGCTCGTCACCGACCTGGCCAGCGAGCGTCGCGAGCGCATCCGCTCCCAGGAGCGTGCCGACGTCGCCGCCCACCTGCACGACTCCGTCCTGCAGACGCTCGCGCTCCTGCAGAAGAACGCCGAGGAGCCCGCCACCGTCGCCACGCTCGCCCGACGTCAGGAGCGGGAGCTTCGCGCCTGGCTCTACGGCGACGAGACCGATCACGGCGACTCGCTCGGCGCGGCCCTCCGCGAGGCCTGCGACGAGGTGGAGCAGACCCACCGGGTGGCCGTCGAGCTCGTCGCGGTCGGCGACGCGCCGCTGGACGCCGACCTCCTCGCCCTCGTGCGGGCCACCAGGGAGGCGGTCGTCAACGCCGCCAAGCACGCCGGCGTCGACCGGGTGGACGTGTACGCGGAGACGAGGGATCGCACGTCGGGGGCCGAGGGCACGGCGGAGGTGTTCGTCCGCGATCGTGGGGCCGGGTTCGACCCCACGGCGGTCGCAGCCGACCGCATGGGGGTCCGAGGCTCGATCATCGAGCGTGTGGAACGCCACGGCGGCCGTGCCGAGGTCCGCAGCGCGCCGGGTGAGGGCACCGAGGTGCGCCTGCGGATGCCGGTGCGGCAGGCTGCTCCCCACGAGTCGCGGACATCCGGAACGGCAGCCCAGGAGGCACCCTCATGAGCCAGACGACACTGCGGGTGGTCGTCGTCGACGACCACGCCATGTTCCGCACCGGCGTCCGCGCCGAGCTCGAGCGCGGCGGCGTCGTCGTGGCGGGGGAGGCGGAGGACGTCGAGTCGGCCGTGGCCGTGATCGCCGACGTCGATCCCGACGTGGTGCTTCTCGACGTGCACATGCCCGGCGGTGGCGGGGCCGAGGTGATGCGCCAGATGGCTCGTCGAGGACCAGCGACCACGTTCCTCGCACTCTCGGTGAGCGACGCCGCCGAGGACGTCATCGGCATCATCCGGGCGGGTGCTCGCGGTTACGTCACCAAGAGCATCTCCGGGCCCGAGCTGGTCGACGCCCTGCAGCGGGTGGCCGGTGGCGACGCGGTGTTCAGTCCTCGCCTCGCCGGGTTCGTGCTGGACGCGTTCGCCGGGACGATCGAGGTGGCGCAGGTCGATGAGGACCTCGACCGGCTCACCGAGCGCGAGCGCGAGGTGATGCGGCTGATCGCCCGCGGCTACGCCTACAAGGAGGTGGCCAAGGAGCTGTTCATCTCGGTCAAGACGGTGGAGACCCACGTCTCCAGCGTCCTGCGCAAGCTGCAGCTCTCCAGCCGCCACGAGCTCACCAAGTGGGCCAGCGACCGCCGGCTCATCTGAGCGGGGGCTCCAGGGGGTGTGGGACCTGGTCTCGACACGGCGCGAGGGGCTCCTTCGTCGCCCTCGCGCCTACTCAACCAGCGAGTGGGGCGGACCCTCGCTGGTTGAGTAGTCGACGTCGTTGGGGGCACCTCCCGCTCGCGGGGGTGGAACGAGTCGACGTCGACGCGGCGAGACCAGGTCTCGGGCGTCGACGAGGGGCCGTCGACCTGACGCCTCGACCCCGACCTTCGGAACCTCTCGACAGTTCCTCGGCCGTCGCACCGGCCTTCGGTGGTTGTCGGGTGGAACGATGGCGCCATGGACCTGCTGCTCTTCATCGTCTTCGGGGTGCTCGTCGTGGTGGCCGTCTCGGCGGTCGCCTCGCGGCTGGGCGTCGCGGCACCGTTGCTGCTCGTCGTGGTGGGGGTGCTCGTCTCCTACGTGCCGGGCGTCCCGAGGGTGGTGCTCTCACCCGAGGTGATCCTGGCCGGCATCCTCCCGCCGTTGCTGTACGCGGCGTCGGTCAACATGCCGGTGATGGACTTCCGCAGGGACCTGCGCTCGATCAGCGGTCTCTCGGTCGTCCTGGTCCTCGTCTCCGCCTCCCTGATGGGCTGGCTGCTGCCCTACGTCGTGCCAGGGATCGGCTTCGCCGAGGGGTTCGCGCTCGGCGCCATCGTCAGCCCCACCGACGCCGTGGCCACGTCGATCGTGCGTCGGACGGGCGTGGCCCCCCGACTCGTGACCCTGCTCGACGGCGAGAGCATGATCAACGACGCGACGGCACTGGTCCTGCTGCGCAGTGCCGTCGCCGCGATGGCCACGTCGGTCTCGATGTGGCAGGTGGCGGCCCAGTTCCTGCAGGCCGTCGTGGTGGCCGTCCTGGTCGGCGTGCTGGTGGCGGCGGTCAGTCTGGCCGTGCGGGCCCTGGTCGCCGACGCGACCATCGCGACCGCGATCTCCTTCGTCGTGCCGTTCCTGGCGTACGCGCCGTCGGAACACCTGGGCGGGTCCGGGCTCGTGGCCGTGGTGGTGGCAGGGCTCGCGATCGGGTCGCGCAGCCTGGTGGAGCTGCGTCCGGAGGACCGACTGGCCGAGAGCGTCAACTGGCGCACCATCGCCTTCCTGCTCGAGGGCGGCGTCTTCCTCATCATGGGGCTGGAGCTGCGACCCCTGCTGGGTGACTTCGAGGAGTCGGGCCACTCGTGGTGGCGCCTGGTCGCCGTCACCGCGCTGGCGCTCGGTCTGCTGTGGCTGACCCGACTGGTCTACGTCGCCAAGCTGGTGCGTTCGTCGCATCGACGACGGCGACCGCGCCGGGAGTGGGAGCCGCGGCTCGCCTCGATCCGTGAGTACCTCGCCTCGGAGCAGGCACAGGCGATGTCCCAGCGCCGACGCGAGCGTGCGCTGCAGATGATCGCCCGTCGGGAGGCGGACCTGACGTTCTACGACGAGCACCGGATCGGCAGGCGGGAGGGACTCGTCCTCGTGTGGGCCGGGATGCGCGGCTGCATCACCGTGGCGGCCGCCCAGACCCTGCCGGAGGACACCTCGGAGCGGGCGCTGCTCGTGCTCGCGGCCTTCTGCGTCGCCGGGGCCTCCCTCCTGGTGCAGGGCGGGACCCTGGACTGGGTCGTTCGACGCCTCGGAGCCGAGGCCGACCACAGCGAGTCGCACCGTCAGCAGCTCGCCGCGCTCACCGAGGCGCTCGCGGACGTCACGGACGCCCGGTGCGACGACGTCTCTGTCGACGGCCTCGACGGCAGGGCGCTCGACCCGGTCGCCGTCGAGCAGGTCCGGCACCGGGCGACGCCGGGCTCGGAGTGGGAGTGGGCGGGTGAGGACGAACCCGCGCGCAGCCAGCGCCTCACCGACTTCCGGGCACTGCAGCGGGCCGTCATCGAGGACCAGCGCGACGCCCTGCTGGAGCTGCGCCGGATCGGGACGCACGACTCCGCCGTGCTCACCGCGGTCCTCGAACGCCTGGACGCCATCGACGTCGCCGCCAGGCGCGGCCCCCGAAACCGCTGAGCCCGGCCTCTCGACGGACACGTCAGGGTGTCGTGTCGAGGGGCCGGGGTCGGCGGATCCCGGGTGTCAGGCGATCTCGGCCCGACGCAGCCGCCACAGGCCGACGGCGAGCGGGAGCGCCAGCCAGACCAGCGAGACCACGGCGAGCTGACTCCACTCCTCGGCGCTGAGAGCGGTGTCGTACAGCTTGGTCTGGGTGAAGCCGAGGTCCACCCAGCCGCGCACGTCCTCGAACCACTCCTGGGTCATCGCGAGCAGGCTCGTCAGCGTCGGCAGCACGAACCCGAACACGAAGTAGCCGACGATGGCCGCCGCGGAGCTGCGCAGCAGGATGCCGAGCGTGAAGCCGATCGCCATGCTGAGCAGCTGGGCGAGGACGGTCGTCGACATCCGGGTCAGGTCGGAGTCCCAGACGACGTCCAGCCCGCGGATCGAGGCGCCGACGATGGTCCCCAGCGCGCCGAGCCCGAGGGCGAGGAGGATGGAGACGAGTCCGACCACGAGCGCGCCGACCGCCTTGGCCGCGATGCTGCGACCGCGGACCGGGACGAGCGTGAAGGTCGAGAGACCCGTGCGCTGGCTCCACTCGCTCGTGATCGACAAGATGGCCACGATCGGCAGCACGATGTTCATCGGGATGCCGATCGAGCTCGCGAACGTCTCGAACGTCATCGCCTCGTCGGGCGCCCAGACGATGGCCGCGACCACCGCGAGGAGGGCCGTGATGCCGATGCTCAGGAGCAGCCAGAAGCCGGCGCGGGTGTCGAAGGACTTGCGCAGCTCGACGACCACGACGCGACCGAACGGGATCGGGGCGATCGGGGGTCTCGACGGGCGCCGGTCCGGGGACGGGGAGCGGTCGGTGGCGGCGCTCGGTGACGTGCTGGTGCCCTCGCTTGTGGGGATGCTCATGCTGCTGCTCCTTCGGTGACGGTCTCGCGCTGCGTCGCGGCGGTGAGCTCGAGGAACATCTCCTCCAACCCGGCGCCGTCGGCGGCGCGCAGCTCGATGAGGTGGACGGCGGACTCGAGTGCGACACGGCCGACGTCACCCGGTTCGGCCTCGACGCGGAACGCGTCGTCGGTGCGGGTGTGGGCGAGCCCGGCGGCGCCGAGCGCGCGGGCCAGGGCGGCGGGGTCGCTGCTGCGCGCGAACGTGCCGGCCGAGGCGAGCAGCTCCGCCTTGGTGCCGCGGGCCACGATGCGGCCCTGACCGATGACGACGAGGTCGTCGGCGATGACCTCGATCTCGTGCAGCAGGTGCGAGGAGAGCAGGACGGTCGCGCCGTCGTCGGCGTAGGAGCGCAGCAGATCACGCATCCAGCGGATGCCGGCCGGGTCGAGGCCGTTGGCGGGCTCGTCGAGGATCAGCACGTCGGGGTGACCGAGGAGTGCCGCCGCGAGACCGAGACGCTGACGCATCCCGAGGGAGTACTGGCGCACCCGGCGCTCGGACTCCTTGCTGCTCAGGCCGACGAGGTCGAGCATCTCATCGACCCGACGTCGTGGGAGTCCCATGACGTGGGCGGCGACGCCCAGCACCTCGCGCCCCGTGCGGCCGGCGTGCTGCGCGGACGCGTCGAGCAGGACCCCGACCTCGCGTCCGGGATTGGGCAAGTCGGCGTACGAGCGCCCCTGCACGGTGGCCGTGCCGGACGTGGCGGGGGTGAGTCCGGTGAGGACCCGCATCGTGGTCGACTTCCCGGCGCCGTTCGGACCGAGGAAGCCCGTCACGCGGCCAGGTGCTGCGGTGAGGGTGACGTCGTCGACCGCGGTGAAGCGGCCGTACGTCTTGGTGAGGGAATCGATGGCGATCATGGTGCTCAGCCTCGTGCGAGCGGGCACCGCGAGGCATCGGGGACGACGCTGGTGCTGACCCTGGTCCGGACCCCGAGACTCCCTCAGGGTCGCCCGCGCTCGGACGCCCGGGGTCCGCTGGCAGTGACGTTCTGGAGGACACGCCGGGCGCGTCGCGGACAGAACGTCACTCCCAGCGAGGACGCGACGTTCACGTGCCGGCAACGAATCGGGTCTAGTCTCGTGGGATGAGCGAGCCGCATCTCATCGTCCTGTTCGGCGCCACGGGGGACCTCGCTCGACGCAAGTTGCTGCCGGGCATCCTGCACCTGCTACGCACCAACCTGGTCGCCGACTCGCGCATCATCGGCGTCTCGATGGACGACTTCGACGACGAGACGTTCCGCGCCTTCGCGGAGGAGGCGTGCCGCGAGTTCGGCCGGCCGGTCCCCCCGCAGGAGTGGGCCGAGTTCGCCCCGAAGCTGCACTACGTCGACGTCGCCGACTGCCCCGGGCGCCTGGAGGAGGTCGCCTCGCGACTCGAGGCCGAGCTGGCGGCCGAGGCGGACGTCCCCGTGGACTCGGTGCGTCGACTCCACTACCTCAGCGTCCCGCCCAAGGCGGCGCTCGACGTCGTGCACACGTTGGCCGACGCCGACCTGGTGAGACGCTCCCGCATCATCATGGAGAAGCCGTTCGGCACCGACCTCGCGTCGGCCAAGCGGCTCAACGCCCGCATCCACGAGGTCTTCGACGAGCAGCAGATCTTCCGCATCGACCACTTCCTGGGCAAGGAGGCGGCGCTCAACATCCTGGCCTTCCGGTTCGCGAACGGCCTGTTCGAGCCCATCTGGAACCGCACCTTCATCGACCACGTGCAGATCGACGTCCCGGAGACCCTGTCCCTGGAGGGACGCTCGGGCTTCTACGAGGGGACGGGTGCGTTCAAGGACATGGTGGTGACGCACCTGTTCCAGATCCTCGCGTTCATGGCGATGGAGCCACCGACGTCGCTGGACTCGGAGTCCATCAGCGAGGAGAAGAACAAGGTCTTCCGCTCGATGCTCCCGCTCGAGCCCGCCGCCGTCGTCCGTGGCCAGTACCAGGGGTACCGGGAGGAGGAGGGCGTCGCGCCGGAGTCGGAGACGGAGACGTTCGTGGCGCTCAAGGCCGAGATCGACAACTGGCGCTGGGCCGGCGTCCCCTTCTTCCTGCGGACGGGCAAGCAGCTGGCCGAGGGGGCGCGGATCATCTCCATCGCCTTCCGCGAGCCGCCGAAGTCGATGTTCCCCACCGGCTCGGGCGTCGGGAGGTCCGGTCCGGACCACCTGACGTTCGACCTCGCCGACTCCTCGCGGATGTCGCTGTCGTTCTACGGCAAGCGCCCCGGGCCGGGCATGCGCCTGGACAAGCTGTCCATGCAGTTCGCGATGCAGGAGACCGACCGTGCCGGCGACGTCCTCGAGGCGTACGAACGGCTGATCCTCGACGCGATCAAGGGCGAGCGCACCCTGTTCACCACCGCCGAGGGAATCGAGCGGCTGTGGGAGGTCTCGCAGCCGCTCCTCGACGACCTGCCGCCCGCCCGGCCGTACCCACCGGGCACGTGGGGGCCCAACTCGGTGCACCAGCTCATCGCTCCCAGGGCCTGGCGGCTCCCGTTCGAGCGGACCTGGCGCGCGCCCAACCCGTCGGGCGAGTGAGGTGACGGACTCGGTCTACGCCGGGTCGACGTAGCCGAGCACCATCTGCACCACCTCGGACACGAACACGTCGCGAGCGACGGGTGGGGCGTCGAGCACGTACCGCACCGTCAGCTGCTCCACCGTGCGCACGAGCAGCCAGGCGACGAGGCTCGGGTCGACGTCGCGCGCAGGAGGCTGCGCAGCCAGGTAGGCGCCGACGAGCTCGGTGACGCGGTCCTCGAGCGCCAGGAGCCGTGCGCGGTGGTGCGACGACGGCAGGCCCTCCACGACGACCCGCAGGAACGCCGCGTTCTCCTCGAGGGCGTCCAGCAGGGCCTCGACGCTCGCGCGCACCATCGGCTCGCCCCGCGCCCCCAGGTTCGTGGTGAACGCGGCGGCGATGCGAGCCGACAGCTCGTCGGAGTACCGCTCGACGACGGCGTCGACGAGCGCCTCCTTGCCGTCGAAGTACTGGTAGAGCGATCCGGGACTGATGCCGGCCGCTCGGGCGATGCGGTTCGTGGAGGCGGCGTCGTGTCCGTCGGTCAGCAGGACGTCGTGGGCGGACGCGAGGATGCGCTCGACCATGCGCCGCGAGCGCTCCTGCTGCGGGCTCCGGCGGATCCCTGTCGTGGGTGCCATACGCGAATTGTATGCGAGCGATCGCTCGTGTCAGGCTCGACGCATGACCGAGGAGCTCGCCCAGGAGCCGGAGCGCGGGGCAGGACAGACGACGGTGCAGGTGCCGAGGCGGTACCGGGCGCAGGAGGATCGGGGAGCCCGACTCGGACGTCCGCTGCGCCTGCTGGCCCAGGTCGGGACGGTCGACGAGGCCCTCATGGAACGTCTCGCCACGGGATTCATGCGCGTAGACGAGCCCGGCGCCCTCCTCGCTCGAGCCCTGCGCGCACCCCGGGACGAGCCCGGGCGAGTCTCGATGACCCAGCTGCGCCAGGCGCTGGCCGAGGGCGTCGACGCTGTCCACGACGCCCCGCCAGCGCTGCGCGACTTCTTCGCCACCGTGCGCACCACCCCCGCCTGGGTGGACTTCGACCTCGTCGACGACGGAGCGCTCGTCATCCGACGTCTCGGACGCAACGCCGCGGACGTCCTGCTGCAGCTCTCGCTCATCGGCGGGTACCGGTTCGGCGGACCAGCGGACCTGCTGGTCGCGACGGGCGGTCTGGTGGGGGATGCGACGTTGCGTCGACTGGGGGAGACGCAGCAGTGGACGATCGCCGTCGCGCAGGAGGGAGCACTACGTCCGGGAGGCGAGGGCGAGCGGCTCACGCTGCACGTGCGCGCCATGCACGCTCTCGTCAACGAGACCTTCGCCGGTCGCGGAGTCCGTGGACACGGGAGCGACGGGCGGTGGGACGTCGCGCGCTGGGGCATGCCCATCAACCAGACCGACCAGGCCGCCACGCTCGGGCTGTTCAGCGGCGTCCTGCTGCTCGGCTGCCGTGCCCTCGGCGTCCGCATCACCCGGCGGGAGTCCGACGCCGTCATGCACCTGTGGCGCTACGTGGGCTGGCTGCTCGGCATCGAGGACGACTGGCTCGTCGAGACCGAGCGCGAGCAGCACCGGCGCAACTACCACGTGCTCCTGGCCCAGGAGGGCCAGACGGACGCCGGGGCGGCGCTCTCGCAGGCGATCGTGGACGCTCAGAGCAGTCTGCACGTGCGTCGTCCGGTCTCGCTGCGCCGTTGGTACGCGCGCGAACGCCTGCTCAGCATGCTGACCGTGTTCCTCGGGCCGACGAGCATGCGAGAGCTGGGGCTGCCGCTGCGGCCACCGTGGGCGACGCCGCTCGTGGTCGCGCAGAACGTCGTCCGGTACCGCGTGCTCGGGCGGACCCGCTGGGGCCGGCGCCGGCTCGAGCGATGGGGGGACGCGGTGCAGCGCGAGGTCCTGCGGCGTCACTTCGGACCTGAGCAGGCCGCCGTCGGTCGGCTCAGTCGGGGCGGTCGCGTCGCAGGTGGATGATCGGGAACGGGCGTCCGAACGCGTCGTGCGTGTGCGTGCGGAACCGCTCGAACCCGTGCGACGCGTAGAACCCGAGACCATGGGTGTTGCCGGCGTACACCTCCACGCTCGTGGGGTGCACGTGGCGGACGAGTGCACTGCCGACGCCCTGACCGTGCGCGTCGGGCTCGACGTACAGCAGGTCCAGGTGGACGTCGCCGGCCTCCTCGCGCACGCCGGCGAACCCCACCGGCTCGCCGTCGCGCTCGGCCACCCAGACATCCATCGACGGCAGGAGCGCATCCCGGATGTAGGGGTGGGCGTCGCCGAAGTCGTCGTCGGACATGAACCGGTGGCTCGTGCGGGCCGCGCGCTCCCAGAGGTCGGTGAGCGCGTCGAGGTCGCGCTCGCCGGCGAGGCGCAGGATCAGCTCGGTCATCGAACCCACTCCTGCTCCACGAGGCGGAGCGCCTCGTCACGGGAGAGTCCGATGCGGCGGACGGTCTCGGCGTACCCGCGGGCCGCGGCGGCCGCGTCGGCGTCGGAGACCAGGTGGGAGGCGATGAACGTGCCGCGTCGTCCGAAGGTCTGGATGACGCCGTCGGACTCGAGCTCGCGGTAGGCCCGGGCGACGGTGTTGGCGGCGATGCCGAGATCGGCGGCGAGCTGGCGGACGGTGGGCAGCTTGTGCCCCGGGGGGAGGGCCCCGCTGGTCGCACCGGCCGCCACCTGGCGTCGGATCTGCTCGAACGGCGGCTCGGACACCGTCGGGTCCACGCTCAGCGCGGTCACGGCGTGACGCTCCGTGCGGCATGCCGGCGCTCGGAGGCTGCGACGACCGACGCCAGTGCGCCGATCGTCAGGAGTCCGAGGAGCAGCAGCACGATCGTCGTGCCCACGCCGGAGACCAGCAGGATGACGGCATAGAAGACCAGGACCGCGCCGTTGGACACGAGGTTCTCGGTCAGCTCGTCGGCGGTGGAGGCGGTGAGCACCTCCACCGCGACCGAGTGGTCGGCGTCCGCCGCCGGGGCGGGCAGGGACAGCACCCAGCGACGGGTGGCGCCGGTGGTGGCCATTATGTGGAGGGCAGCTACGGCGCAGACTGTGGCGGCCAGGGCGCCGTCGACTCCCACGACGAGGCTCGTGATCGTGACCGCGAGGACGACGCCGGCGACGCTCACCAGCACGGTCTCCGCGAGGGCCTCTCGGGCCGTGCGGTGCGGCTCGCGCGACGTGAGGCCGGCGACGCGCACGCCCGAGGGGCGCTCGGGTGTGGTGCGCACGACGTCCACCACGACCGCGAGCGCGTAGCCGAGCATGAGGGCGGTCAGCAGGAGGCCCACCAGTGCGAGATCCGGTGCGCCGGTCGGGTCGCGCACGATCAGCCAGCAGAGCGCCAGCGTGCCGAGCAGACCGACCGTCCCGCCCGCGCTGGAGAGACGCAGCCGCCGGGCGATGGACGAGACGAGCTCCTCGCCGACGCGGACGTCGACGGTCACTCTGCGCGCCCGCATGAGTCGGGTGGCTCGGCGATGTGCCAGCCAGTCGGCGGTGGCCCACTGGGCGACGACGATGCCCAGCAGCAGCACGGCGACGAAGGTCAAGGCGATCATGTCTATCCTTCCGGCACGACGTTTGTATCACCCAATGTACCTATTGTGCTGACACAATCAAGTGGTGGTCGACCTGATCCTCGTGCCACTCGCGGGCACCGTGCGTCGGGTCGACCGGGCGACTTCGGCTGTCGTCGTCGGCGACTACGCTGGACGCACGATGACCCTGCCGTTCCCAGTCCCTTCCGGCGCAGTCCCTTCCGGCGCAGCTCCTGCCGGTGCAGCTCCTGCCGAAGCCCGTCGCCCCCCTGCGTCCCGTGATGATGACGAGGGCCGCGAACCGGCAGCCGAGACCTCGTCGCGCCGTCCCGCTCGCTCGGACCTGCTCCTGGAGGGCCTCAACGACGCCCAGCGGGACGCGGTGAGCCACGAGCCCGGGCCGCTGCTCGTCGTCGCGGGCGCCGGCTCGGGCAAGACCCGCGTGCTCACCCGGCGCATCGCCTGGCTCATCGCGGCCCGGGGCGCGCACCCCGGCTCCATCCTCGCCATCACGTTCACCAACAAGGCGGCGGCGGAGATGCGAGAACGCGTGGCCGAGCTCGTCGGCGGCCGCTCCCGGATGATGTGGGTCTCCACCTTCCACAGTGCCTGCGTGCGCATCCTGCGGCGCGAGGGCCATCGCTTCGGCTACACGTCGACGTTCAGCATCTACGACGCCGCCGACGCGCGCCGTCTCATGACCCTGGTGTGCCGCGACCTCGGGTACGACACCAAGCAGGTCAATCCGCGCGCCGTGCTCAACTGGGTCTCCAACCTCAAGAACGAGCTCGTCGACCACGAGTCCGCCGGCTCCCGCGCCAGCACGCCCACCGAGCAGCTCTACGTCGAGGCGTACCAGCAGTACCAGCAGCGGCTCAAGGCCGCCAACGCCATGGACTTCGACGACCTGATCATGGGCACCGTCCACCTCTTCCAGGCGTTCCCCGACGTCCGCGAGACGTATCGTCGTCGCTTCCAGCACGTGCTCGTCGATGAGTACCAGGACACCAAACACGCGCAGTACGCCCTCATCCGCGAGCTGTGCGAGCCGGACCCGGGGGCCAAGAGCCACGACCTCATGGTCGTCGGCGACTCCGACCAGTCCATCTACGCCTTCCGCGGTGCCAACATCCGCAACATCCTGGAGTTCGAGAAGGACTTCCCGGGGGCGGACACCGTGCTCCTGGAGCAGAACTACCGCTCCACGCAGACCATCCTCAACGCCGCCAACGCGGTCATCAGTCGCAACGACGGGCGCCAGGACAAGAAGCTGTGGTCCGCCGAGGGCGACGGCGAGCGCATCGTCGGCTACGTCGGCGACGACGAGCGGGACGAGGCCCAGTTCGTCGCCGACGAGGTCGACCGGCTCTCCGACGCCGGGGACGTCAAGCCGTCGGACGTCGCGGTCTTCTACCGCACCAACGCGCAGTCGCGAGTCTTCGAGGAGGTGTTCATCCGCGTCGGCCTGCCGTACCGCGTCGTCGGCGGTGTGCGCTTCTACGAGCGCAAGGAGATCAAGGACGCCCTCGCGTACGTGCGGGCCATCGTCAACCCGCGGGACACCGTCTCCATGCGGCGCATCGTCAACGAGCCCAAGCGAGGCATCGGCGACGGGGCCCAGGCCTCGGTGGAGGCGCTCGCCTCGCGCCACCGGATCAGCTTCTGGGAGGCCATGCAGCGTGCCGACGAGGCCGGTCTCGCCACCCGCTCGGCCAACGCCATCGCGACGTTCGTCGAGGTGATGTCCGGGCTCATGGAGCTCGCCGCCAGCGGGGCAGCGGCGGACGCCGTCCTCGAGGCGGCGCTCACCCGATCCGGGTACCTGGCCGCCATCGAGAACAGCAAGGACCCGCAGGACGAGACCCGGGTGGAGAACCTCGCCGAGCTCGTCGCCGTGGCGCGGGAGTTCGTCTCGGACGCGGCCACGGTCCAGACCCCCGAGGAGGCCGGCCCCGACGATGCCGCCGAGGAGGCGCCGTCGAGCGATGCCGCCGACGGCGTCGACGCGGGCCTCGCCGGGATCGACGACGTCGATCTCGCGCCCGGTTCGCTCGAGGCCTTCCTCGAGCGGGTGGCCCTGGTGGCCGACGCGGACGCCGTGCCCGACGAGGGCGACGGCGTCGTCACGCTCATGACGCTGCACACGGCCAAGGGTCTGGAGTTCCCGACGGTCGTCCTCACGGGCCTGGAGGACGGGGTCTTCCCCCACATGCGGTCCTTGGGCGACAACGCGGAGCTGCAGGAGGAGCGCCGGCTCGCGTACGTCGGCATCACGCGGGCGCGCGAACGGCTGTACCTGACCCGCGCC
>JBQGDU010000500.1:0-2586 GCA_052039245.1 Aeromicrobium sp.
GGTCGGCACCGACCAGGCGGTGGTGGTGCGGGAGTCGCAGGACCCGGGGTGGGCCTCCCGCGGAGCGCACAAGCTGCTCGGCGCGCTCGCGGTCTTCGAGCCGGAGGGACTCGACGTCCGAGGACGCGTCTGCCTGGACGCCGGTGCGTCCACCGGGGGGTTCACCGACGTCCTCCTGCGTCGCGGGGTGCGGAAAGTGCACGCCGTCGACGTCGGGTACGGCCAGCTCGTGTGGGCCCTGCAGTCCGACGACCGCGTCGTCGTGCACGACCGGACGAACGTCCGCACGCTCACCCGGCAGAGCGTCGAGGACACGATCGACCTGGTCGTCTCGGACCTGTCCTTCATCTCCCTTACGGTGGTGATGCCGGCCCTGACCGGGGTCTGCAGCCAGGAGGGCGACATCGTGCTCATGATCAAGCCGCAGTTCGAGGTGGGACGAGAGCACCTCGGCAAGAAGGGCGTGGTCCGCGACCTCGCCCAGCACGAACGCGCCGTCGCAGCGGTGTGCCGCAGTGCCCGTGAACAGGGGTGGGGCACGCGAGGGCTGGCCGCGAGCCCGCTGCCCGGTCCGGCGGGCAACGTCGAGTACTTCTGCTGGCTGCGTACCGACGCCGAGCCCGTGGACGAGGCGCAGGTCGCGAAGGTCGTCGAGACCGGCCCTGCGGGAGGTCGGCGATGACCCGCCGCGTGCTCCTCACGGTCCACGCGGCGCGCGAGGAGGCCACGACGGTCGCCAAGGTGCTCGCAGCCGACCTGCGCGCCGCCGGCATCTCCGTGTGCGTCCCGGACACCGACGTCGACCAGCTGCGTGCCGCCGGAGTCGGAGAGGTCGAGGTCATCGAGGCCGGGGAGGGCGCCGCCCACGGGTGCGAGCTCGCCGTGGTCCTCGGCGGCGACGGCACGATCCTGCGCGCCACCGAGCTGTGCCGTGGCACCGAGACCCCGGTCCTCGGCGTGAACCTCGGGCACGTCGGATTCCTCGCCGAGGCCGACGTCGAGGAGCTGGAGGACGTCGTGCGAGGCGTCGTCGACCGCAGCTGGACGGTCGAGGAACGCCTCACCCTGGACGTGCAGGTCAGGGTCGGTGACCAGATCGTCGCCACCAACTGGGCGGTCAACGAGGCGTCGGTGGAGAAGGCCTCCCGTGAGCGCATGCTCGAGGTCGTCGCCGAGGTCGACGATCGGCCGCTGTCACGGTGGGGCTGCGACGGTGTCATCTGCGCCACGCCCACCGGATCGACCGCCTACTCCTTCAGTGCCGGTGGGCCGGTCGTGTGGCCCGAGGTCCAGGCACTCGTCATGGCTCCGATCAGCGCCCACGCGCTGTTCGCCCGTCCGCTCGTCGTCTCACCGGACTCCACTCTCGCCGTCGAGGTCGTCGGCGAGGGAGCCACGGGTGTGCTCTGGTGCGACGGTCGACGAGCCGCAGAGCTCCCGTCCGGAGCACGGGTCGAGGTGCGTCGTGGCTCCACCCCTGCGCGGCTCGCGCGTCTGCACACTGCGCCGTTCACCGATCGGCTCGTCCGCAAGTTCGACCTCCCCGTCGCCGGTTGGCGAGGTGCCGCCGAGCGCCGGCAGCTGCCGATCTCGGACCGCCGACAGGGCCCGGCGGGCGTGCCGAGCCCTGGGCGGCAAGGAGGGACAGCCTGATGTGGCAGCACCTACAGCTCTCGTCCCTCGGCGTCATCGACTCCGCCGAGCTCGAGCTCGAGTCCGGCTTCACGGTCATCACGGGTGAGACCGGCGCGGGCAAGACGATGGTGGTCACGGCTCTCGGCCTGCTGCGCGGCGACCGCGCAGACCTGGGGCTCGTGCGTCATGGCGCCGAACGCGCCCGCGTGCAGGCCAGCATCGCCGTCCCCCAGGGATCCGGCGTGGCCGAGTCCGTGGGAGAGGCCGGGGGAGAGCTCGACGGCGACGTCGTGGTGCTGGGGCGGGTGCTCTCGGCCCAGGGGCGCTCCCGTGCCGTCGCCGGAGGTGCCACGGTCCCGGCCTCGCTGCTGACCACGGTCACCGACGAGCTCGTCGCGGTCCACGGACAGTCCGACCAGCACCGGCTCCTGCGCCCGTCCGCCCAGCGCGAGGCCCTCGACCGTCTGGCCGGGGCGCCGCTCGAGGAGGTCCTGCGCGAGTACCAGCCGGCCTTCGAGCGGTGGAAGGTCGTCGAGTCCGAGCTGACCACACTGCGCGGACAGGCCCGGGAGCGCGCCCAGGAGCTCGAGCTGCTGCGTCACGGTCTCGAGGAGGTGGCCGCCGTCGAACCCGTCGCCGGCGAGGACGAGGTGCTCAAGGCCGAGCAGGGGCGACTGGGCCACGCCGAGGCGCTCGTCCGCGCCGCCACGACGGCCCACGCGATGCTCACCGCGGACCCGGACGGGGCCGACGCCCGCACCGTGGTGGCCTCGGCGGCCGCCGCCCTGGTGGAGGCCGCCGGCCACGACGACGCGCTCGATGCTCTCACCTCCCGCGTCACCGAGATCGGCATCCTGCTCGATGAGGTCGGCACCGATCTCGGGTCCTACGCCGACGGGGTCGAGATGGATCCTGCTCGGCTCGCCGCCGTCCAGGAGCGGCTCGCCGCGT
>JBQGDU010000501.1:0-2794 GCA_052039245.1 Aeromicrobium sp.
GGGACCCCGACGACGCCCACGTTGGGCTCGATCGTGGCGAACGGGTAGTTCGCGGCGAGGACGTCGTTCTGGGTCAGGGCGTTGAAGAGCGTCGACTTGCCCGCGTTGGGGAGTCCGACGATGCCGATGGTGAGTGCCACGGGGAGTCAGCCTACGCGGGACGGTGGCGTCACCTGGCGTCGGAGTACCGCGCGACGCGGGAGGATCTCTCAGCCCCAGACGCGAACCCAGAGCGGACGTCAGGAGCCGGTGGCGGCATTGAGCCTGGCCCTGCGGACGGCGCGACTCCTCCACCTCGGACTGGATGGAGCCGAACTGCGACCACACGCCGTGCAGGTGCTCATGCCTCGGAGTGGCCACGCTGCAGCCGGAACGCCCGCAACGTGGTGTCGTACCAGTCGTCTCGCAGGCCGAGATCCTCCATGCCGAGCCTGCCGCAGACGGCCTGGGAGGCCGCGTTGTCCGGCCGGGTCTCGGCGTGGACCTCGCGGAGCCCCAGCGCCCACGCCCGGGTCACCATCGCCGCTCCCGCCTCCGTCGCGTAGCCGCGACCCCAGACGTCGGGGTGCAGGTGCCAGCCGATCTCGATGTCGTCGCGCTCGACGTCGGACTGCTCGGTGCTGGTCCGCTCGGGGCTGGTCCGCTCGGGGTGGGGGCTCGCGGGGAGCGGGACGAGCAGCGCGACACCCACGAGGTCGGTCTCGGCTGCGTCGCGCGGACGGATCCCGAAGACCCCGAGACCCGGCCGTCCGCCACCGCGCCGGACGTAGCGCTCGGCCTTCTCGTGGGCCTGCTCCATCGTCTCGACCACCGTGCCGTCACCGCTCCATCGGGCCACCTCGGGTCGGCCGAACAACGTCAGCAGACCCGGGGCGTCGTCGAGCGTCACCGGACGCAGACTCAGGCGAGCGGTACGCAGCTCCTGGCTCACGGCTCGAGCTCGAACGTCAGGCTGACGCCGCCGTACCAGGGGTCGTCCTGCTCGCCCAGCTCCCGTGCTCCGAGCCGCCGGGCCACGGCGGCCGACGGCGCGTTGTCCGGGTACATGCCGATGACGAGACGGGCGTGGCCGGCCTCGAACGCCGCGGCCGCCATGCCCGCGGCCGCCTCCGTGGCATAGCCGTGACCCAGGGAATCGGGGTTGAGGTGCCAGCCGAGCTCGTGTTCACCGACGAATCCACCGTCGATCCGTTCGAGACGCTCCACCAGCACGCACCCGACGACGAGTCCGGTGTCCCGGACCTCGATCGCCCGGCGCACCCGGCCACGGTCCTCCTGCTCGAGACTGTTCGCCCGCTCGATCCACTCGCGCGCGGCGTCGAGGTCCGGCATCGGCGTGAACGGTGGGTTGTCCAGCCAGCGGATCACCTCGATCCGGGAGTGGACGTCCAGGACTCGCTCGGCGTCGGCAGGCTCGTAGGGACGGAGCAGGAGTCGGTCGGTCTCGATCCGTGGGCTGACTGGCATCACGCCGCCAGCATCGCAGGAAGCGCCAGTATCCGGCGACCTGCCACGATGAGCTCATGACCGTGATCCGCATCAACGCCATCACCGTGCCCAAGGAGTCCGGCGACGAGCTGGCCCACCGCTTCGCCGCTCGCGCCGGTGCCGTCGACGGAGCCGACGGGTTCGAGGGCTTCGAGCTGCTCAAGCCCACGGACGCCCGGGACCAGTGGCTCGTCATCACCCGGTGGCGCGACGAGGCCGCCTTCCAGGCCTGGGTCGAGTCGCCGGCGTTCGCGCACGGACACCGGAGCGAGTCCGAGCGCTCCGGGGAGCAGGCCGAGGCCCGGCCGGTCGCCACCCACAGCGAGGTGTGGTCCTACGAGGTCGCCGGCGGCTCGGCCCCCTGACCGACGACCTCGATCCTCGCCCCTCGGGAGAGGAGTCCTGTCGCGGTGAGGCCGAACATCGCACGGAAGGAGTCGCTGAAGTGCGACGGCGAGGCGAAGCCGGCGTCCACCGACGCCCGCGTGAGGTCCGCCCCGTCACGCACCGCCACGGCGACGTGCCGCATCCGCGCCCACAGTCGGTAGCGTCGCAGCGACATCCCCGCGTCCCGCGCGAACAGCTCCAGCAACCTCGAGCGGGACAGACCGACCGATCGTGACAGCTCGTCGGCCGACGTCGTCGGCGTGACGGCCAGGCGGTCCAGGGCTGCCAGCACCCGGTCGTCCGCGACCACGACCGCGCGTGGTGCGGCGCGTTCCAGCACCGCGTCGGGGTCCACGACACCCGCCAGCAGATCCAGGAGCGCGCCCTCCTCGGCGTGACCCACGGCGACGCGCTCGCGAGCCGACCCGGCCAGGTCGCGGCAGGCCTGCGCCCGACCCGACCTCGGGTCCAGGTAGACGAAGGCCGTCCGGGTGCCACCGGCCTTCACCCGATGGGTCACGCCCGGCTCCACCAGCAGCGTCCGGCCACGCACCTCGCGTCCGTCGCCGTGCTCCAGCACGAGGTCGCCGTCCACACCGACCGCCAGGCACAGCACCGACCCGGCGTGCAGGTCCGGGTCGAGCGACGGGCCGACGTACAGCGCGGCGTCGGACCAGATCCAGATCTGTGGACCGTCACTTCTCGGAAGCGCGGCGGACGTCATGGGCGGCATGGTGTCACGAACATCGTCCTGGGAGGCATCCATGAACGCGGTCCTCGTCCCCCTCGCCCTCGCTGCCGTCGGCCTCGTGCACCTGTTGCCCGGCGTCGTGGCCCTCTCGCCGCGTCGCGCCGAGCAGGCGTACGGGGTGGCCGTGGACGGTCCCGACCTGACGGTGGTCCTGCAGCACCGAGGCGT
>JBQGDU010000502.1:0-2311 GCA_052039245.1 Aeromicrobium sp.
TGCCCCTAGTCCTGTCACTCACCGTACGCGCGGGGCGCCCGTCCTGGGCCCCGCCGCCCCTCGTGTCGCGCACGGTCAGCTCGGTGGCTTGACGCCGCCGTCGCCGTCCTCCACGACGTCGTCCATCCGGACCGCGGTGCCGCCGTTGTCGGACTTCTCCACCACGAGGGCGAACTCCCCGTCGTGCTTCTCGACGCCGGTCGTCACGGCTGTCTCCACGGCCTCGGTACCGAGCCGGTGCTTGACGACCACCGGGTCGGTCTGCAGGTCCTTGTACAACGACAGGCACAGCAGACCCATGACCAGGACGAACGGCACCGAGGCCACGATGGTGATGTTCTGCAACCCGGTGAGCGCCGAACCGTCCGTCCCTCCGGCGACGAGCATGATGGCCGCCACGGCACCGGTGAGCACACCCCAGAAGACGACCGAGATCTTGCTCGGCTCGATCGAGCCCTTCTCGCTCAGCGTGCCCATGACGATCGACGCGGCGTCGGCGCCGGAGACGAAGAAGATGCCGACCAGGACCATGACGAGCACCGTCGTGGCCGTGGCCATCGGGTAGGAGCTCAGCAGGTCGAACAGGACCGCCTCCTCGGAGGTGACGCCGTCGCTGCCGACCAGGTCGCCGGTGGTGCGCTGCACGTCGATCGCTGCGCCACCGAAGATCGCGAACCAGGCGAGGCTCACGAGGGACGGAACGATGAGCACGCCGGTGACGAACTCGCGGATCGTGCGGCCACGGCTGATGCGGGCGATGAACATGCCGACGAACGGGGTCCAGGAGATCCACCAGGCCCAGTAGAAGATCGTCCAGCTGGACAGCCAGGCCTGCATCTCCTCATCACCGCTCGCGTTCGTGCGCGAGGCCATCTCGGTCATCTGGTCCGCGTAGTCACCGAGTGACGTGGGCAGCAGGTTCAGGATCAGCAGCGTGGGCCCGACGACGAACACGAAGACCGCCAGGATGAGCGCCAGCACCATGTTGGTGTTGGAGAGCCACTGGATGCCCCGCTCGATGCCGGAGACGGCCGAGGCCACGAACGCGATGGTGAGCACCACGATGATCGCGACGAGCGCCGTCTTGCCCACGCCGTCGATCCAGCCGTTGTACTGCAGGCCGCTGCCGATCTGCAGTGCGCCGAGGCCGAGCGAGGCGGCGGAGCCGAACAGCGTCGCGAAGATGGCCAGGATGTCGATGACCCTGCCGACCGGCCCTTCCGCCCGGGGTCCGAAGAGCGGACGGAACGCGGCGGAGATGAGCTGCGAGCGCCCCTTGCGGAAGGTGCCGTAGGCGATCGCGATGCCCACGACGGCGTAGATGGCCCACGGGTGCAGCGCCCAGTGGAACAGCGAGGTCGCCATGGCGACCTGCAGGGCCTCGTCGCTCTGCGACTCCGCCGTGCCGGGCGGCGGCGAGACGAAGTGCGAGAGCGGCTCCGCCGCCCCCCAGAACATCAGTCCGATGCCCATGCCGGCGCTGAACATCATCGCGATCCACGAGACGGTCCGGAACTCCGGGCCCTCCCCGTCGCTCCCGAGAGGGATGCGGCCGTACTTGGTGGCGGCGAGCCACAGCACGAAGATGACGAAGAAGCTCGACGTGAGGACGAAGAACCAGCCGGTGTGGGTGATGACCCACGTCTGGGCGGTGGTCGACGCCGTCCCGAGGCTGGGCGTGCTCACGATGCCCCACACCACGAACCCGAGAGCGGCCGCACCGGTGATGAAGAAGACGACAGGATCGATCCGCTGTCGCCACGTCTGTGCTGTCGAGGACACGAGGAGCTCCTGATGGTGGTCGAGAACAGGATCACCAGGAGGTAGATGCCCCCGGCAACTTTCTCACCTTAGGCCTCCGTCGTCGCCGGCGCCACTGAACCCCTCAGGCCGGGCTGCGCAGCTGGGCCAGGTAGACCAGGGCGGCCACCGTCCCGATGAGGTTGAGCAGTCCGAGTGGACCGCCGTTCCAGAGCAGGACGTGGGCGGCGAGGGCGAGACCGAGGATCACGAGCCAGGCGTTCTTCTCGAGCGTGTTGCGGACGGCGAAGTCCGACGTCGGCCGTCGCACGCAGTCGACGAGTGCGAACGCCTTGACCACGAACAGCACCACGGTGAGTGCCAGCGCGAGGCCGGCCTGGATCTCGAGCACGGCTGCAGCGTAACGGGTCCGCACACACGACAGAGGGCCCCTCCCGTGGCGGGAGGGACCCTCTGGAGACGGTGCTCGGACTCAGGCCTTCTTGGCAGGAGCCTTCTTCGCCGTCGTCGTCTTCTTGGCGGTGGACGCCGACGTGCTCTTCTTGGCCGT
>JBQGDU010000503.1:0-3096 GCA_052039245.1 Aeromicrobium sp.
CGACGTCACGGGCGACTACCTCGCCAACACCCGACGGGGGTTCGGGCCCGGCTACCCCCGCACCGACGCGCACACCCTCTACCTGCAGCTGCGGGACCTGAAGCCGCGTCGCTACCTGGAGGTCGGGTCGGGTCTGTCCACCTACTACGCGTCGCTCGCCGCGCAGCGCAACAAGCAGGACGGATCACCCCTGCAGATCACCTGCATCGAGCCGTACCCGTTCGACGCGTTGCGGACGCTGGAGGACTTCGAGCTCGTCGAGGGCTTCGTGCAGGACGTGCCGCTCGAGCGGTTCAGCGAGCTGGAGGCCGGCGACGTCTTGTTCATCGACTCCTCGCACGCGCTGAAGATCGACAGCGACGTCGCCTTCCTCTTCCTGGAGGTGCTGCCCCGGCTCGCGCCCGGCGTCGTCGTGCACATCCACGACGTGCACTTCCCGTTCAACACCCCCTACCCGGCCGACACGTGGCTGTTCGGTGAGCGGTGGCCGGTGTACTGGAACGAGGCGATGGTCGTGCAGACGTTCCTCGCCTTCAACTCCGCGTTCTCCGTGGAGCTGTCGGTGCCGCTGCTGCGCCACGACGACGAGGACGCGCTCACGTCGCTGCTGCCCGGGTACGTCGCGGCAGACGACGACCCGAACCCGCCGTCGTCGCTGTGGCTGCGCCGGACTTCTTGACCGCCGCTCCTCAGGCGAGGTCGCCCGAGCGCAGCACGAACAGACCGTCCACCTGCAGCAGGCGTCCGTCGAGGTCGGAGAAGCCGGGGTCCAGCTGCTGGATCCGGTAGCCCGCGTCCGACATGGCGGCCACGAGCTCGTCGTGCAGCCGTTGCCCCTCGTACAGCTCGACGAACGACAGCTCGAGCTGGATGGCGGCGAACCGGCCGACGAGGTCACCGGCGCCCGCGAGGACCTCGTCCTCGAAGCCCTGCGTGTCGATCTTCAGCAGCGACGTCGCCGGGTCGACCCCGTGAGCACTGACGAGGTCGGTCACCGTCGTCACCGGCACCTGCTCCTGCGCGACGTACTCCGAGCCGGGTGCGGCGCTCACGTGCGCGTCGGTCATGGGGCGGATGGACGAGGAGTAGGAGTTGGCGGCCACGTTGATCGTGGTGGTGCCGGATTCCGCGCCGACCGCGACGTTGAGGACCGTCCAGGACGGGTCGGAGGACGCCCGGGAGGACAGCTCGGCGAACGCCCCGGCCAGTGGTTCGCAGCTGATGATCGACCCCGCGTGGCCGGCCCCGCGAGCCAGCGACGCGTACTGGCCGACGTTGGCGCCGACGTCGAGGATCGTGCCGATCCCCCGTGATCGGAGGGTGGCGGTGAGCCGGTTGGCGAACGGTCCGCGGCCGATGTCGAGGTCGGCGCGCTGCAACGTGCGTCGGAGGACGAGCTTCGCGCGCTCGCGGAGGCGTTGGTCGAACGATTGGTCCGTCATCGGCGTCCTCGAGTGGCTCGGTGTGGGTCTCCAGTATCGCGGTACGTGTCGCGAGGCTCGATCCGTCAACGAGTGCGAGCGTCCGGTGTCACGCCGAGGACGATCACACCGTCGGGCGCCCTGACGTGCCCTAGAGTGTGGCCGGTCGACACGAGAGGTTCGCGCCATGACAGTCGAGTACGACCCGGCGGTGCACTACGACAAGGTGACCGCTGCCTGGCTCCTGCTGCTCGGTGAGGAGCTCCACTACGGCATGTTCGAGCCGGGTGACGACCTCACGACCGCCACCGGCCGGCTGACCGACCACATGGTCGCCGGAGCCCGCTTCGGTGACGCGGACACTCCCCTGCGGGTCCTCGACGTCGGGTGCGGCACCGGCGCCCCGGCGGTGGAGCTCGGGCAGCGCTTCGGTGCCGACGTCCTCGGCATCACCACGAGCGAGGTGGGCGTCCGCACCGCCACCCGCCGCGCGGAGGCCGCAGGGGTCCGGGGGGTCGCCTTCGAGCAACGCGACGGCATGGACAACGGTCTGCCCGACGCGAGCTTCGACGTCGTGTGGGCACTCGAGTCGTCCCACCTGATGCGCGACCGTGACGCCGTGCTCGATGAGTGCACCCGTGTGCTGAGACCCGGCGGACGTGTCGTCCTGTGCGACCTCCTGCGGCATCGGGAGATCCCGTTCGAGGAGGTGCGTGAGCGACGTGCCGACTTCACGACGTTGCGGGAGGCCTTCGGCGACGCGCACTTCGAGACGCTCGCGTTCCACTCCGAGGGTCTCGCCGCTCGCGGCTTGGAGGTCGAGGTCGCGGAGGACCTCACCACGGCGACGTTGCCGACCTTCGAGGCCTGGCGGGCCAACGCCGCGACCCATCGCGACGAGGTCGTCGACCTCATCGGCACCGACGGCCTCGAGGTGTTCGTGCGCTCCTGCGACATCCTGGAGGGCTTCTGGCGCGACGGGACGTTCGGCTACGGGCTCGTCGCGGCGAAGAAGCCCTGAACCCCACTCGCGAGATGATCGGGTCAGGACCGTGACCTCACGGGGCCCACGGTCGTTTCCACGAACGTCCGCTTCCACCGTCTCGAAGGACCCGCCACCACCATGAGCGCAGACGCCACCGCCGTCCAGAAGACCGTCCGGGACTTCCTCGCCGAGCTGGGCAAGCTCGCCGACGACTTCACGCAGACGACGCCGCTGTACGCCGAGGGTGCGGGCCTGGACTCGCTCGAGACCGCCGAGCTCTCGGCCATCCTCGAGGACACCTACGGCTCCGATCCGTACTCGGCGGGGCAGCTTCCGCAGACACTCGACGAGCTCACTGCTTTCTACGTCTCGGGCTGAGGTGCACGAGCTCATCGCGCGGGTCGACTCCCCGGACCGTCCGGCGATCATCACGCACGACGCCGTCCTGACGTACGGGGAGCTGCTCGAGCGGTCACTGCGGGCGGCCGGCTGGTTGCGGGCGACGAGCACCGAGCGGGTCGCGGTCGCCGAGGTGGAGGCCGACGTCGCCGTGCCGTTGCTCGTCGCGGCCTCGCTCGTCGGCGCGCAGGCCTGCCTGTACCCACCCGACCCCGCGGAGACCCTCACTGATCTCGCCGGACGATTCGAGCACGACGTCGTCGTCACCCGTCGTGACGATCTCGACGCATC
>JBQGDU010000504.1:0-2161 GCA_052039245.1 Aeromicrobium sp.
TCCTTGGCGAGTGGTCAGGGAAGCGCCGCACTGGCGAAGACCCTGCGCGCCGCCGGGGTGGGCACGATCGTCGTGCGTCACGACGTCGCGGTGGGACTCGGAGTCACCTCCCCGGAGAACGTCCGGGCGACGTTGCTCTCGACGCCGGGCGTGCGCAGGGATCGGACCTTCGGTCCGCTCCTGGGTGGACCCCCGACGCTGCGCGACGAGGAGAACCGCACGGTCTTCGTCGATCGTGGCCGGCAGGGATCTCGTCCGGCCATCGAGATGTTCACGATCGCGGGAGTGGGTAACGACGCGAGATCGGTGACTCCGGCCGCAGAGCTGCCCGTCGTCGTCGGCGATGCGGACTCGCTGAAGACGATCCGCGAGCGAGGTAAGGCTCGCCCTGCCGTGCTCGCCCAGCACGCAGAACCCGCGAGCGCACCCGATGAGGTCGTGCTGACCGACGGCAACCGTCGCCAGGAACGAGCGTTCGGTGAGGTCGAGCGCAATCGGTCTGCCAGTCTCACGCCGCAGGAGGGGTTCAGCATCGACCGCGGCGTGCATCGCTACGCCCAGGACGAGGTGGAGCGGTGGACCACGACACCAGAGCTACGAGGGGCGCGGTCGATCACCGCCTCGTCCTCGGCCTCCGACGCTGCGGCAGGTCCTCTGCTGGACCAGTCGTCGTCGCCTTGGGCGGCGTTCGACGGTGATCCTTCCACGGCATGGCGGCCGAACCCACTCCTGGACAGCGGGCCGCAGTGGATCGAGCTTGATCTGGGCCGGACCGTCGACGTCGGGACGATCCGGATCCAGATGGATCAGCCACCCGGGACCAGCAGCAGGGTCACCGTCCAGACGGAGGCCGGTCCGGTGAGTCGGTCCACCCTCGGCGCGGCGCCGCTCGAGGTGGAGGTCGGGCGGGTCGACACGATCGCGATCCGAGGCATCTCCTCCGCGCAGAACGTCATGGCGATCAGCCAGGTCTCGGTCGACAACGTGCTGCTGGCCCGTCCGTTGGTGATGCCGCAGATCCCGGAGACGTGGTCGGATCCGACCAGTGTCCTGATGGGACCCCAGGACGGACGCTCGGACGGCTGCGTGGTGGTCGACCGGATCCGCAGATGCGCCGACGACTGGGTCGTGAGGGTCGAGGAGGATCGCAGCATCGACCGGGTCTTCTCGCTGAAGAGAGCGCGGACCTACGACGCGGCCATGACCGCGACCCCGGTCGCGGGGCCAGCGCTGGATCAGCTCCTGCAGAGCGACCGACTGGCGACCGTGGCCGTGAGCTCTCAGCAGTCGGAGTCCGCGTGGGCGGGGGCGACGGCCTTGAACGACGGAGATCCGACGACCGGCTGGGTCGCCTCGGGCGACGACAAGACGCCGACGGTGACCTTGGCCTGGCCACGAGCCCGCCCGGTGGAGGAGATCTCCCTGCGGACGCACTCGAGTCTCGCCGCGAGTGAACCGGCGTCGGCACGGTTGACCTTCGACGACGGATCGGTGCAGGAGGTCCCCGTCGAGAACGGACGAGTCGAGCTCGAACAGGTGCGCGCGAGCTCGGTGCAGATCGAGCTCGAGGTCGACGAGCCCCGGGTCTCGGTGACCGCGGACGGTGGCGTCTCGGTGCTGCCGGTCGGACTGAGCGAAGTGGCTGTCGACGGAGTCGGCGGCTACCCTTCCACGCTCAGCGACGAGATCCGTACCTTCGCCTGCGGGACCGGCCCGAGCCTCGTGGTGAACGACGAGACGCGACGTACTGCGGTGCGGGGGTCACCGCAGGATCTGCGAGACGGGGGCCCGGTCCCGGCGGTCTGGTGTGACGACGCTTCCGACGGTCTCCCTCTTCAGGCCGGTGAGAACCGGGTCCAGATGTTCGCCAGTCAGACGTTCCGTCCAGAGCTGCTCGACCTGCGCGCCGACATCGACGCAGCCGCAGGATCCTCCCGCCCGAAGAGCGCCGACGTCGTCCTGGCTACCACGTTCAACACGAATCCCGGATGGAGGGCGTACGACGTCGCTGGTGAGGAGGCGACTCCCTTGGTGCTCGACGGATGGCGGCAGGGCTGGAGCGTGGAGGGACCGCGTGCGGGGGAGCTCACCCAGCAGTTCGCCCCCCAGGATGTCTACAGGTCGTCCTTGATCGTCGGTCTCCTCGGTCTGCTGAGCCTGC